>JAUVLS010000116.1 GCA_030600625.1 Bacteroidales bacterium | reverse complement strand
TAATTGATTATTATTTCGTTTCATCCAGTTTTCTTCAAAGAAATTAATGCCACCCAAAATAAAAATACGTGTAGTTTGTTCATTTCCGTTTATTTTATAAATTTCCATTACTTGTTACTTTTTTTGATGTGAATAATTTTTATTGCTAGTTTGGGCGTTTTGTTTCCAAATACTTTACTCTTATTGAAATGAGCAAGGTTTTGGAAACGCCTGTCAGTTTGGTGTCCATGTTAATTAATTATTATTTATAGTGTTTATTTCTATATTTAAAAATTTGTTTTCTTTACGTTTAATATACCGCTCACATTGCTGCGTACGGTCGTAACCAAGCATAATTCCCAGAATAAAATCTTCTTCATCAGTAAAATCAGATAAAGCTTTTACGTCAAACGATTCAACTATTTTAACGCATTGCTCTTTCCCGAAAAATACATTTATCTTTCTCGAATTAACATATTGTAACAAATAGTGAATTCCTTTTCTGGTCAATAATTCTTCAGTTTTATACTGCTCATCAGTACTCATTGTGTGTAATACAAGGCTTCTTAATCCCTTTTTGTATTCGTAAATATGATGGAGTAATACCTGCATTTCCCCGGTTTTATAATCGGCACATGTTATTTGCATAATTTTTTTATTAAAAATAAAAAGAAGGGAGAATTAAAATTAAATACATGTCTTACTATGTTTTCTCCCTTCCTTCTGAGAGAAACTCTATCTATTTATTACGCCAGAAATTAAAAAGATTGAGTCTATAGAGTCACGGTGTAGCTTAACTTATTAAGTTTTATAATAATTAAATATCTTCTGTTTAATAAATTAAGAAATCTACGCCGTGACTTTTTTCAAAAACATCGACTTTACAGACGGTCTCTAATTAAATTGATTTTTAAGTTGTTCAACCCATTTTGTTATTCTTTCATCGGAAAGATTGCTTTGATTTTCTTCATCTAAAGGCAATCCGACAAACTGTCCGTCAATTTCTGCCTTAGATTCATCGTATTTATAACCATCGGTTGGAATCTTACCAACAACTTCACAAGCTTTGTCTTTAAGAATTTCATAGATTAAACCAATAGCATCAACAAAAGAGTCGGCATAAGTATCCTGGTCGCCAAAACCAAAAATGGCTACCTTTTTACCTTCCAGATTTGCTTTTTGAATTTCCGATAAAAAAACATCAAAATCGTCCTGCATATCGCCAATACCCCATGTTGAAGAACTAAATATTAAATTAGAGTATTGTTCTATATCTTTTGAAGAAGCATCAGTTACATCGTAAATATGAATGATTTCTTCTCCAAATTCTTTTTGAATTTGTTCTGCTGCCGATTCTGTGGTTCCTGTTGATGAACCGTAAAATATTCCTACATTTTTCATTTTATTAATTTTTAAAGGTTTAATTATTGCAAATATTATATTGAAAATTTCTAATGAATTCCATTCTTTTAAAATTGATTTTTGATTTGGATAACAATTGTTTCAACTCCTGTAATTCCTCATTATTCAATAAAAAATTTACGTTTTTATGCCCAACGGGTACGATAATTTTTCTTTTAAAATTTGAATACAAGTTGATTTCTTCCCAATATTTACCATTTAACTTAAGAAAGTAGTTGGCAAAATGAGCATATTCTTTATTATTAAAATTGAAATTCAGGTTATTAAATTCAATATGTATTTTATTGCAGGATGAACACCTGAATATTTTTCCGTTTTCTGTTTGATTAATATATTTTGTCATAATTAATTTAAATATTAAATGATACAATCATTTTAAAATTCCTTCCCATTGCAGGGATGTACGAACCAAATGGCTGATAATCGGTATTCAATATGTTTTTTACCACTAGCCTGAATTTTGGAGAACCGGGTAATGCATTGGAATTTAAGCCCAAAGAAAAATTTAAAACTACATGAGTCTCAGATGGTATATAACCCCAGGGCCCGCCGTCAGTCCCTTCCGGTATTTCTGCTATTCGGTTTTGTGCTGTGGCATATTCGGTTTCAACTTTAATATTGTACCCGGTTAAGCATTTGCGGTTTAATAATCCGTAATATTTTAGTTCTCCTGTTATTATTAATGGTGGAATACCAAACAGCGGCGCATTATCTTCATCACTAAACATATCAATGCCATACACATAAGCTCCGCCTAAACCTGCATATAAATTATTCGCAGGTTTAAATACATTCTCAAAACGATAGGAAACGGATATTTCGCCTCCCATGATTTTTGCATCTGTGTTTTTGTAAGTGAAGTCCACATCTTCATGTTCAGTGTCAGGAGTTTCATTAATAAAGTCATCCATTCGATTGTAAAACAGGGCTATATCATATTTGAATTTGCGTTGAGCGGTAAATCCCCTGAATCCCAGGTCAACATTCCAGCTATATTCCGGTTGTAAATCAGGATTTCCAACTTTTGTACCTTTGCAACTGATAATTTCTGTAAATAGTTCTTCTGTAGTAGGCATTCTGAATGCCCTGCCTATATTCAGCGACAGATGCATATTTTCTTTTGGCGAATACACCAAGCCGGCATTCCCGCTAAAAGCTGTACGGTTTTCATCACGTTCATCCTGTTCGCTTATCTGTCCTTCATTTACCGTGGCTGCATCAAAACGGATACCTGTAATTAAACGGAATTTTTCAGACAGTTCCCATTCATCATTAATAAAAGCTCCTAGATTTTGCTGCCCGGCATTCTTATATCCTTCCAATTGCCCTTCGGTGTTATTGTAATAATCAATAATATCCGTTGGGTTGTCTAATAAGAAAAAATACCCATCAACACCCGTAGTCAGTTTGTTGTTTTCTGACAAGTTAAGAATAGTAAATAACTGCCCGCCACCGTAATTATCTTTATAATGCACCAGATCTAAGGAAGAAACCAAACTCGTAACTGTACTATATTTATATTTGTAATAATCACGAATACCATCATCGTAATACATATTTAGCTTCACGCTTTCTACAAAACCTTTGGGCGAATAAGTATAATTGATTGCCGAATGAAAACGTTTTTCCAAATTACGGATTTCTGTAAATGCTTTTGTCGGGCCATTGAAGCCTCGTGGTTTACCCCAGTCGCCATAATGATAATCTGCATTAATAATTATTTCATGTTTATCAGAAAACTTATAACCTGTATTTAAGGAAAAATCATGGTCTTCCACATCGCTATTTTCGGCTGTCTCTCCATTTCCATAGACATAATTATCAGTTTTTCGGTATTTACCATTAATAGAAATTCCAAAATTTTCTCTTTTATGACAAACCCTGACAACTTCCAGAAATTCATTATTATTACTGCCGTAGCCTGATAGTATTTTGGCATTCGTTCCTTTATCACCAAAAGGCTCATGGTTGATGATGTTGATGATGCCGGATATAGCGCCGCTACCATAAATAACCGAACCCTGACCTTTTATGATTTCCACTTTTTTGGTATCGTAAATATTCATATCCTGTCCAAAATACCCACCCGGGAATGTGCCGATACGTCTGTTTCCATTCTTCATTATTACAAGACGTTTTGAATTCATCCCACGCAAAAGAATAGGTGAATGATATTCCCACACTTGTGTAAAACCGGGAGTGGTGGCTAGCATATCAGTCATGTTTGATTGCATATTATCAGCAATTTGCCGATTAGAAATAACGGCTGCCGACTTGGATAATTTGTATAATGGTTGCTCATAAAGCGATGCCGAAATAACAACATCTTTTAATTGTTCCGTTTTAGGCTTTAAATAGATTTTGATTTCTTTTAAGAACAAAGAATCGCTTATAATCATTTCGTTTTTGAAATAATTGATATGACTAAATACGAGTTTTGTTTTGCTGTCGTTTTTAATCAAAACTTCAAAGTGCCCATCTTTATCGGATGTTGTTCCTCCTGATGTATTTACGATTGATACATTAACAAATCCAATATTTTTTTTGGTTTCTGCATCCAATACTACACCATGTATTTTACACGGGCTTTGTGAATATGCATTGTTTTGAAAGCCGATAAAAATAAAGAATATCAATATAATCCATGACAAAACGGGATTATTTCCTCTATATATCATAGCACAATAATTTTATTGCACCACTTTAAAGCGTAAAATGCTTTTAAACCTGCGAGAACAATTAAAAAAGTGGTACGGTTTTACTATTTTTTAATCCACAAAATCCCATTCCAATGCTACATATCCTGTTGCCGTGGGTGCCGGGTCGGCAGGGAAATCAGTTACAATTAACTTTACCCATCGGCCTTCGATTGTTTTAATTATCCATACGGGTTCATCATCAGCGATATCATTTTTTGCAGCAGCTTTCCATCTATCACCAATAACCAGTTTTTGATATTCCGCCTGAACTTCAGACATTAATGGCTGTCCGGTTGTTCCGGTTGTCAGGCTTGATAAATCAAAGCTTGTATCATCAGATTCAAAGCTGATAGTTTGCAAATCGCTATTTGTAAGGTTTTGATAAGCCGTATAACCTATGCAGGTGGTGTCAACGGTACTATAATTTACAGCTTCTGCATCTGTAGCCAATGCTATGTATGGCATTCCTCCAAGGCTGCCATCGGTTTTTTCAGCTTTGATGGTACGTGTTATAATATCATACTCAAAATCTGATACCGTTAATGAATCAAGGTTATTTGCACCTCCTGTTTCACCATTATATACAAAATCAAAACCTACGCCACCCGGATTTCTGTTTGCGCAGATTAAGTAAGGTGAATTTAAACTTTGAAACTGCTCTTGATTATCGTTATTATTGTTGTCATCATCTTTTTCACATGAAATGAATATGAAAAATAAACTAGTCAATGTGATTAAAATATATTTATATGTATTCATGATTATTTACTTATTACGATTATTAATAATTAATGTATGAGTCCAGTATAAAAAGGTGCTAAGCGGCTAATTTAATAAAGCACATCAAAGTCAGTAATCTTATTATCAATTTGTTAGCAAATCTGCTAAGCACCTAACCTGCCTATCGGCAGACAAGAGTGTAATTATTTTAGTTTTTAGATTAGACTCATGTGTGGAAATGTGATTTGTATTATTCCCGGATATATTGTACAGCACTATTGAATTGAAAAAAAGTATTTTCAATAATAATAGGCAATCAAGTATGATTTCCATGTAAAGTTTTTCAAATAGTACATTTATCAAAAGCACTATTCAAAAAAGTTTACCAGAAACAATTAAACTTGAGAATATCCGTGAACAATTAAATGTAGGAAGGTGGGGCTCTTTCTTGAAATAAGTTAAAACACCAATTTGAATAAAAGTTTTTAAATTTAGGTATAGCTTTAAATTGTCTTATTCCTGCATGAAAAAAAACAGCGGCAAGAATAAAGTAAAATAGTAGTTCTAAACTTTGTATTAGCAACAACTCTGTTTTACTGTGATGATGGGTTTTATAAGGTGTTTTATTATCAGACTCGTTATAAGGGTGGGAATGAGCAATAATACTACCATCTTCTAATTTGTGAACATGCATAAATATAGCCTTATTGGTTATAAGCATACCAAAA
>JAUVLS010000120.1 GCA_030600625.1 Bacteroidales bacterium | reverse complement strand
GCATACCGATGTTATCACTCTTTCGCCAGGTAAACCAACAGACTATGGATCTGTACTCTGGACAGGACTAAGTTCTCCATTTACTGCAATTTATACACCTGTTTATTTTGGCAGTAAAACTATTCCATCAGGGTTTGATTTAGCTCCAACAGATTTTGATAATAATTCAGCATTTTGGATATTCAAAAACCTTGGTGATTTATGTAAGTCAGAATATCCAGGCAAAATGAAAGCCTGGAAAGAACTTCGAAATCAGTTTGAATCAAACGAAATAGAAATACAGGAAATTATAATTAGTGAAGCCGAAAATATAAAGAAAAATCATCCCAATCAGCTAAGCAACTATCTGGAAACCAAAAGTAAAGAATTTGCTTTCAAGGCCATAAAATTAGCTTCTGATATGATTGATTCGCTTGAACTTAAAAATGAGAATAACATTACTCCTTAAAGCACAAACAATACATTAGTAATTATCTGTTGGTTTGATAGTTTTGAAAATAATTTGTAGATTCACTACTTAATTAAATAGAAGGAACTTTTTACTTCTATTTAATAGTTATACACAAGGCTTTTAGCAAAAATTGAAACTTTATAACTAAATTGAAAGAATGTGAAAAAGTATATTAAAAAGTCTATTCCTGTTATTCTTACTATTGTGGCAATTATTCCTAGTTATCATTTATTTTATCTGAGTAGACAGAAAAAAGACTTAAGTATCGTTCTGACAAATGTAGTTTATCATGATAGCTTATCATCCATAAATAACAAAATAAAGATTACTGAACCGATTACGGTTCTAAACTTTGAAATTGAAAATAATGGTAATCTTCCATTGCAAGCATCAGACTTTTCTACTGCGTTGACATTTAATACAAATAAGAATGAAATTCTGGATAGCAAAGTTTATAATTCACTACCTGACAATTTACATCTTGAATTTGAAAGAATTTATAAGAATCAAATTAAAATGAAATCTAGATTGTTTAATCAAGGTGAAAAATTTTCATTGCAAATTATTACCAAAAATAGAATTGACAGTTTATTTGTAGATTGTAGAATAGTTGGCGTAGACAAATTAGAACTTGACAATGAAAGTAATTCTGGTGAAACAGTTTTGTTATTTAAAGACTTAGAAAATAATTGCCAATTGAAAATTATTAAAGCAACTTACGGTTTTGCTGAAAGAACAATAGATATGACAGATTCCTTAAACCTGAAAATTAAAAATGACACATTAATAGTTAAAGCAACATGTGAAGTCGACCCATATCGGAATAAAGTAAAATCAATGAATATTAAATACATTTTTCGTGGTTTTGTAGACACAGTTTCAATTAAGGAAAGCGAAATGATAATACTTCCTTAGTATTGAAAATTCAGGGATAATTATCTTTAAAAATGTAACGCCCAGTGTATAACACGGTGCCAAATTCAAGCGGGGCTTTTGTGGTGTTTTGACAATTAATGTTATCTTTAAACTTTATTAACCGGGGATAGGGAAACGGGGCGAAAATCCCCGCCTAAACTTGCACCGGGACCGTTACAAATAATGCGTAAAAAAAATAATTTAGCTAACTTCATCTCATTTTGACAAAGAAATAATTAATGAAAAATTGTCTCAGTCTGACAACGAATTTCTTTTAATTGATTGGTTCAGTTTTTAATGACAAAAAAACAAATTTGTTTGCCAACCCTCTTTTGCCTTAACAGGCAATTATAAAATCAAAACGAAATATAAATTAGCTATAACAATTACATTATTAATAGTTTAATGACCATATAAATAGATGATTAAAGTTTAACTTGATACAACAATCCCCTTCCTGCACATAAGTAATATATATTTCCATCCATTTGGGTTAATGAACCTTCGGTTGACCAATTTACCTCAAAAGTGCTATATGTAGTTATTAATTCTCCCGACAAAGTCATCTTTTTTATTAATCCTCTTGGATATGTCTCATCTACAATATATATATAATCATTTACAATTAATGCATGTAAGGGATATGTAACAGGTGACTCAAATGTTGATAAAACTGCCCCATCAAAAGACATATTTAGAATTTCTGTTGTTGATCTATTTTGAATCCATAATGAATTATTATAAACTGCACATGCTCCAACCATTCCATCAATAATTATGGAATCTTGTAATTCTAATTCAGTATTGTATCTATAAATGCAAGATCGTGAAACTAAAAATATATTACTCTCATCATGAGTTATTTGAACGTATTGATAAATACCACGCAAGTCTTGTTTACTTATTAAATTCCATGAATCGTCATAAATTGTCAATGAATCAGTAAAGTTTAATACAAAGTAATTGTCATTAATTTTATCAATATATCGACATGGTTCAATTGGTATTTTTTGATAGCTAATCACTTCAAGTGTGTCAATTCCTTCGGGAATGGAATAAAACCCACCAACATGTGCATCATCTTTATAAATATGTCCTTCATATAAGTTTGATGTGTTTATTTCTAATTCTTCTATATCTATGTTAAAAGAGAAATCACTGTTATCTGCTTTAAATTCTAATGTATACCATTTTAAAACACCATATTGATTAACTTCTTTTGTTACCGTTCCTACAAAATCTGTATTTTGAAGATTAAGAAGTTGGGCTGTAACTTGTCCTTTTACTTTATCTCCATAAATTTCAATATTAATGGAGATTTTTTCATGCAACATTTCTCCTTCAAATATGGTATACTTTCCATTTAATGTAGCCTTAGTTGTAGCAGAATCATTGTCATCTTTTTGACAAGATATATTTAGAATAAATCCTGATATAAGGATAATTGCCATTATTCTGGTGTTAAAATTTTTCATGTTTCAATTGATTTAGTATTATTTATCAAGTAATTAGGCTTAACGACTATTAATAAAATTTATGTTTTATTAAATGTTTCAGTTATTAC
Source organism: Bacteroidales bacterium (assembly GCA_030600625.1). The sequence continues at coordinate 2,559 of JAUVLS010000120.1, read as the reverse complement.
GGTTGTGTGAATGTAAAGTTTTTTAATAAAATCTTCAAACAAAGTGACACTCTTTTATAAAAACATTTCTAAGACAGATATATTTCTTATGCATCCAAAGGCTAACCAAAAAGTTTGTAATTCAACCCAATTTTGCCTTTTCAGGCAATAAGAATTCCCAACCCTAAAACAAATTTGTTAGTTCTTCGTGGATATTTTTTAACAAACGGACAAGTCAGAGTACCACAACGCACAATTTGTAACATGGCTTCAGAAAAAATGCGGGTTTTTGGTGGTTTGCGAGCTTTTTACTATCTTCAAACTTTATTAACGGGTGATAATGAAACAGGGCGAAATCCCGCACAATTTCATACCCGAGGACCGTTAGGCTCAATACCGATACAGACTCAAGATAGAAGAAAGAATGAAAAAACAGCTAGAGAATATATATAGAGATGTATTAATTCAAGGATTAGCATTCATTGAAAATTATTTAGAAGAAGCTAGAAAAAAAGAATACTGGTGGGATATAAAAAATTACAATGAGTATCCAAGACTCAGTTTTTTTGAGTCAGGTTTACCTAGCTTTAGTTCAAGTAGCTCTGAAAAAGTAGATTATTCTGCTATTTTGCATAAGGATTCAAAGTGCGAGCAGATTGAATCTTGGAAAAAATATTACAACTTTGTATGTTCTTCTGATAAGCTGAAAGAATTTTATGGTAAAGGTTTTTTTGAGAAAAATACAGACGATGAATATGATGGAGTCTGGCCCAAAATATACACTTATTATACGCTATCTGGTTTTATTGACAGGTATATTCATCTAAATTCTGAGAAAACGAAATTCAATGAAGAGCTATTTATTAATCAGTTCAACAAGTGGTACAACTCCATTAATGAGAAGAAACTTGTCGTTGAAATTTATGTTCCAATATTATTAACAACTTTTGATTTTGAGGAAGTTAAATTATCTGATAATATTCTTATTAAAAAGATGGAAGATAAATTTCAATTATCTAGGCATGAAAAAATTTCGTTTACTGATTCTTCAAAAGATACTGTTGCAGGTGCTGCTACTCATTCATTAGTTCTGAAAAATTGGAGTGTTGATAATTTAAATTATAATACAAGAGAAATGATTTTAGAAAAGATAAAATCATATTCCGAAATAATAGAAATTATTGAATCTTTCTTTTCTGCATTCAGAGTTAAAACTGGTTTGTATTCAGGATTCTCTCAAATTGTTGCAAAAGCGATTGATTGGGAAGATGGAACTAAAGGAGATTTATATCATGTGAAAGTCACCTCTATAAGAAAATATCCTGATTTTTTCGATAACTATGGCTGGCTAAATAAGCCTCCGTTGATTAAAAAAGAAGATGTGTTAAGGATTGCTGATTTCTTCGTAAAAACAAGAGATACTAAACATAAAAGAATAAAATTAGCATTGTCAAGGTTAAATACATCTTTTCTCCGAAGTCGTGAGGAGGATACAATTTTAGATATAACAATAGCACTTGAAACTCTACTCACTCATGATTCTCAAAGTGAGATAACTTACCGATTATCTTCAAGAGTAGCAGCTTTATGTATGATTAAACCATTTAAAGATTTTAACCAATATCAGGTTTTTAATTTTTGCAAGAAAATTTATGCATATCGAAGCGCTGTTGTACATGGCGATTCAAAAAAGATTGTAAAAACAAAGACAATTTTAATTAAGGAGGAAAAAGAAATTGAAACAATTTTAATTTCCTTAGAACTTTTAAGGCATATACTTGATATTTTGATTGATAAACCTGAGTTTAATAATCCTGCAGAAATAGATAAGCTAAAATTTAAATGTACTGAGCCTAACTAACAATCGCATATTTCCAAAATATAGAATTTGTCCTTACAATCTTATTAATAATCAAAAACATTTTTTTATCTTGTATGCTTTATTATATACATATACTTATGTTGAAATATGAAAGTAAATAACAAGATAAATACTCCCACTAACCTTCATTTAATCAATACAATACTTATTAAATTAAATAATTTATGAGCTATTCAACTATTAACACAAAATTAGAAGGCGAAATTGCTATCCTTACAATTTCAAGGCCTGAATCTTTAAATGCTTTAAATAGTATTCTTTTTAAAGAATTAAACGATTATCTGGATTCTATTAATAAAAATTCAGAGGTGAAAGTTCTCATAATTACAGGCGACGGAAAAGCATTTGTTGCAGGAGCAGACATTGCAGAAATGCAGAACATGACAAAAGAAGAAGCATTTCAGTTTTCAAAAACCGGTCAAAATACATATTTAAGACTTGAAAATCTTGATATTCCGGTAATAGCTGCAGTTAATGGTTATGCTTTAGGTGGTGGATGCGAGCTTGCTTTAGCCTGCGATTTTAGAATATCAAACAATTATGGTAAGTTCGGATTGCCGGAAGTCAGCTTAGGATTAATTCCCGGTTATGGCGGTACACAAAGACTATCAAGATTATCAGGATTAGGAAACACTTTGTTTCTTCAGTTAACAGGACAAATGATTGATGCCGAAGAAGCATTAAGAATGGGTATTGTT
>JAUVLS010000162.1 GCA_030600625.1 Bacteroidales bacterium | reverse complement strand
ATTTATTACTGCTCCAATTAATAATCCTCCATTTGAACCTCCACGAATAGTAAGTTTTTTAGGCGAAGTGTATTGTTCATTAATTAAATATTCTGATGCTGCAATAAAATCATCAAATACATTTTGCTTATTTAAACGAATCCCTGCTTTATGCCAGTTTTCGCCATACTCACCTCCTCCTCGAATATTTGCTAAGGCATATACTCCGTTATTTTCCAGCCAAATAAGTCTGTCTGTTTTAAATGATGGTAATAAGCTGGCATTAAATCCTCCATATGCATATAGTAATGTTGGATTATTCCCATCTAATTTCAATCCTTTTTTATGGACAATAAACATTGGAATTTTAATTCCATCTTTTCCTTCAAAAAATACCTGATTGGTTTCATATTCTGATGCATCAAAATCTAAAGCTGGTTCAAAATAAACTTCCCCGGAATTATTTTCCACATCGTACTTAAAAATTGTTGGAGCAACAGTAAATGATTTAAATTTATAAAACACTTCATTACTATTAACAGAACTATTTATATCACTTACACTACCTAATGTTGGCAGTTCAATATCACATAAATAATCGCCTTTTATGTTATATACTTCCAATTTTGTTTTAGCATCCTGCATATATAATGCAATAATATTATCGCCTGCAAGAGCACACTCTTTCAATACATCTTTCTTTTCCGGTAATACATCAATCCAATTACCTATATTTAATGTATTAACATTAATGCGTACTAACTTATATTTTGGTGCATTATAGTTCGTTAAAACAATAAGATTGTCACCAACCTGATCGAGCACCTCATAATCATAATTAAATCCTGTGGTTAACTTTACAAAAGCATCTTTTTTTTGTAAATTTTTAACATATAAATTATTACCACTTGTAGATTCTGTTTCATAAACAAATAAATATTTTTCATCTCCGGATACATCAGCAGAATAATTCCTCAATGGATAATCTTTATTTTCAAATATAATTTTATCTTCGATTGCCGGAGTTCCCAATTTGTGATAATATATTTTATGAAATTTATTCATCCCGGATAATTTCTCACCCTCTTTTGTTGCAGGATATCGGCTATAAAAAAATCCATTTTCATACCATGCTATATTTGAAAACTTTACCCACTCAACACAATCATCCAGATCTTCTCCGGTTTCAATATCTCTTACAAAAATCTCGTGCCAGTCTGAACCACCTCTTGAAATTTGATATGCTATATATTTACCATCTTTTGAAATTGCAAAATCTTTACTCATTGCAACTGTACCGTCTTCTGACAATTTATTTGGATCAATAAGAATCGCAGCTTCTTCCAGCAAATTCTGTTTAAATAAGACAGGCTGATCTTGCAAACCGGTATTTTTAAAAAAGAAATATTTATCTCCTTTTTTTACCGGGGATCCCATAGTTTCAAAATCATATAATTCTGTTAATCTGTTTTTTATTTTCTCTCTGAAAGGAATTTTTGCCAAATAATCAAAAGTAACTTTGTTTTGAGCAATAACCCAATTTTCAGTCTCTTCAGATCTGTCATCCTCTAACCAACGATAAGTATCTTCAACCTTAACACCGAAATACTCATCAAGTTGATCAACTTTTTTTGTTTCCGGATAATCAATTTTTGAATCAGTACATGAAGAAAACCAAATTGAAAATACTAGAAAAACGAGAAAAACTTTTTGTTTCATAAGAGTTAATTTAAATGTATATTCTATTCAAAATTTTTATTGTATATATATTAATAAATAATCTACACAATAATTAATTTAACATTTATCAATCCAGTAAATTTATAAAAGAAATAAATGTTTTCAAAATATATATATATTTCCTTAAATCTGCAAGTTAACATCTAAAGCGTAGTCATCGGATGACTCTTTTATTAAAAGTGTGGTAAAATTAAGTTAAAGCACTATCTGTCAACAAGTCATCCGATGACTTGCGGATTTAAGGTATTTAACCAAAAAAGCAGAGATAATTCTCTGCTTTTTCATTTATTTCTTTTCTTCCCCACCTGTCGGTTGGTCAGGTTTATTTTTTTTCTCCGGTCTAGGCAACAATGCCTTTCTGGAAAGTTTCAATTTCCCGTTTCGTTGGTCAATTTCAATTACTTTAACTTCAACTTCATCACCCTCTTTTAATACTTCTTCAACTTTATCAAGTCTTCTCCATTCAATCTCTGATATATGAAGTAAGCCATCTTTACCAGGCAAAATTTCAACAAAAGCACCAAATGCAACAATTGATTTAACAGTTCCCTGGTAAACTTTACCAACTTCAGGAACTTCAGTAATACCATTTACACGTTTAAGTGCTGCATCAATAGCATCTTTATCTTCGGCAAATATATCTACATAACCAACTTCTCCTTCCTGAGTAATTGTAATGGTTGCTCCTGTTTTCTCCTGAATATCCTGAATTACTTTTCCACCAGGACCAATAACAGCACCAATCATTTCTTTAGGAATTGTAATTTGTACAATTCTTGGAGTATGTGGTTTATAATCAGCTCTGGGTTCTGAAATGGTTTTAATCATTTCGCCTAATATATGCATTCTACCTTGATTAGCTTGTTCTAAAGCTTGAGAAAGTATTTCGTATGATAAACCTTCAACTTTAATATCCATTTGGCAAGCTGTAATGCCATCAGCGGTTCCTGTTACTTTAAAATCCATGTCTCCTAAGTGATCTTCATCGCCAAGAATATCTGACAATACAGCATATTTACCGGAATCTGTATCGGTAATTAAACCCATTGCAATACCTGAAACCGGCTTCTTTATTTTAACACCGGCATCCATTAATGCGAGAGTACCAGCACAAACTGTTGCCATTGATGATGAACCGTTTGATTCCAGAATATCAGAAACAACACGAATTGCATAAGGATTTTCTTCTCCGTCAGGCACCATCCCTTTTAGTGCCCGATATGCAAGATTTCCATGTCCCACTTCACGTCGGCCTACGCCCCGATAAGGACGAGCATCACCGGTTGAAAATGGAAGAAAATTATAATGCAACACGAATTTATCTTTTCCCTGCACTAATACCTGATCAACAACTTTCTCGTCTAGTTTTGTTCCTAAAGTTACAGTTGTTAAAGATTGTGTTTCTCCACGAGTAAATACAGCTGAACCATGAGCAGCTGGCAAATAATCAACTTCGCTCCATATAGGACGTATTTCATTAGTTTTACGGCCATCTAATCGCATACCTTCATCTAAGATTAAACTACGAACCGCTTTTTTCTCTACATCATGGAAATATTTTGCTACCAACTTAGTATTAACTTCTTTCTCTTCATCTTGCCTATCGCCTGCCTGCCGGTCAGGCAGGGCAGACAGGTTCTCTGCTTGTAACTTTTCAACAAAATCTTCTTCTGATTTTTTAAAAGCTTCAGATCTTTCGTGTTTTGCTTTTTGAGATTTAGCTATCTCGTAAACCTGGTCGTACAATTCATCATGAATTCTTTTACTTAATTCCTCATCGTTAGTTTCATGTGAATACTCACGTTTTACAATCTTCAGTTCTTCAGCTAATTCTAATTGAGCTTTACATTGCATCTTTATTGCTTCATGTGCAAACTTAATAGCTTGTAACATTTCTTCTTCAGAAACTTCATCCATTTCACCTTCAACCATCATTACATTATCGATAGTCGCAGCAACCATTATATCTATATCAGCGCTTTCTAATTGCTCAAATGTCGGATTAATCATATAATGACCATCAACACGAGCAGCACGCACTTCAGAAATTGGTCCGTGAAAAGGAATATCAGAAACACTTAATGCAGCAGAAGCAGCTAAACCGGCTAATGCATCAGGCATAATATCCTTATCTGCTGAAATTAATTGTACATTAACAAATGTTTCTGCATGAAAATCTTCAGGAAATAATGGACGTAAAGCTCTATCGACTAAACGTGATACTAATATTTCATAATCGTTTGGTCGTCCTTCGCGTTTTAAAAATCCGCCAGGATAACGGCCAAATGATGCGTATTTTTCTTTATACTCTACCGACAAGGGCATAAAATCAACGTCTTCTCTTGCTTCCTTAGCTGATACTACTGTAGCTAAAAGCATTGTGCGCCCCATTTTTACAACAACTGATCCATCGGCTTGTTTTGCCAATTTTCCTGTTTCTATGGTAATTTCTCTTCCTTCACCAAGATCAATTGTTTTTTGAATTAATTTATACATATTATAATTTCTTTAGTTTTATAATCTTCTAATATTAAATCAAAAAAGGCAATTTGAAATTGCCCTTTTCTTTATTATTTACGAATGTTTAGTTCTTTTATTAATACTCGATATTTTTCAATATCATTGTCTTTCAGGTAATCAAGTAATCTTCTTCTTTTACCTACTAACCTTAAAAGAGCTCTTTGTGTACCATAATCTTTCCTGTTTGTTTTAAGATGCCTTGTTAAGTGGCTAATACGATGTGTAAAAAGAGCAATTTGCCCTTCTGTTGAACCAGTATTAGTTTCTGACTTCCCAAATTCTTTAAAAATTTCCTGCTTTTTCTCTGCTGTTAAATAGCTCATACTTATACGATTTATTTAATTAATCCAATATATACACTTT
>JAUVLS010000099.1 GCA_030600625.1 Bacteroidales bacterium | reverse complement strand
GCCCTTTTTTAGCAATAATACTGGCAGTACCAGTATCCTGACAGAAAGGTAGTTTGCCTTTAACAGATACTTCAGCATTACGAATCATTGCCAAAGCAACAAATTTATCGTTTTCACTTGCATCAGCATCATATAAAATTGCTGCTACCTGCTTAAGATGGCTGGTACGCAACATGAAGGAAGTGTCTCTAAGAGCAGCATTAGCAAGCTTAGTAAGTCCTTCAGGCTCGACTTTTAAAATGGTTTTACCTTCAAACTGAGCAACTGAAACATGGTTTTCGGTTAATAAATAATATTCGGATTCATCTTTTCCTAAAGGAAACGGTTCCTGATACTTAAATTCGGGAGTAGGCATAATACATTAATTTTTAGTTTGTACTTTATGATAAAATAATTTACAGACAATCAGGCAATTGCTTATTACACAGTTGTCTGTAAATAGAAGTGAAAAGATACGAAATTTAAAGCAAGGCGTCAATATGTTGTACAATATCTCCCAGAACAGCCATGTCGTTTTTCACGATTATCGGACGTCTTATTAATTTAGGGTTTTCAACTAAAATTTTAATCCACTCTTTGCTTGAGAAGTCTTTACCTTTATATTTTTGCCTGTAATCAGCTTCCTGTGTTCTGATTATTTCCATAGGTTTTAATCCAAGTTTATTTAAAATATCTCCTAAACTTTTTTCTGAAAAAGGCTGATCTTTTAAATATTCAATAATTTCTGGTTTTATTCCTTTGTCTTCTAAATATTGCAAACCTGCGCGACTTTTCCTGCACCTTGTATTATGGTAAATTTTATATGACATGGGATTATATTTTTGTAATTTATTCACGAATAAGATAATATCACCGACAGCAAAATCTTTGACTGGATTATTGGAATAATGGAATTTATCTGTTCTTCCATGCAAACAACAGCCATTTTAATCTATCAATTTAAATATTTCATCCAATGATTTTTTCGATTTTGGTTGTAAATCTCTTGAAGCCTTGCCAACAGCGACAAACGCAATTAAATGAGATGGACTCTTAATTGAAAGAATCTCCTCAAGAGCTTCTTTTGCCATCATTGGAGCACTTAACCAACAAGCACCATATCCTAAATCAACGGCCGATAATAAAATATTTTGAATTGCAGATCCGGCACTTTGCATATCGGGAAAATTACGCATTTTGTTAATTTCATCATGGCTTAATTCCACTCCCTTTTCCAAAACAGACTCATAATCCTCCATGGCCATAGCAATTACAGCCGGTGCATTTTCAAAAAAAGTTGCAAACCATTCAACCTGCGATTTTACATTTTTCGATGCTATAGATTTGTTTGAAGGAAGTTGCTTAATCTTCTCACTGACCTTTACGGCCATCTTCGATAAAATTTCTTTGTTTGTAACAACATAGAATTTCCATGGTTGATAATTATTCACACTGGGAGCCAAACCTGCTCTACGGACCAATTCTTTTAAATCTCCAATAGGAACTTTATCTTCAGTAAAATTCCTGATACTGGTTCTGGTTTCAATTACCTGCCTTAAATCCATAAGCTTTATTTTTGAAATTAAAGTTAAATATAAGAATTTATTTGCCCAACAAATAATCTTTAGATTTGTTTCTGAAAACCTAAGAAAACTAAACATATTATCTATATCACGGGATGTCATTCCTGACGAAGTGAAGCGGAGATCAGGAATCCAAAAATAAAATAGATTCCCGCCTTCGCGGGAATGACAACGGAATGACAAAGCCAAGCCAACATTAACACCTTCAAAGACCGTAGCTTTCTCTGTTTAAATAAAAAAACCTGAAAATAAAATAATTTCAGGCTTTATAATACTTAAAATCCGCAAGTAATCAATTAACCTGCTGATAGTCACGGCGTGACTATTTTAAAAAAGATGATTTGTAATTGTTGCAAGATACAGCTTATCAAGAAGTCACGCCGCGACTTGCGGATTTAAGGTAATAGAAAATGTCTTATTTTTAATGATTCTCTAAAAATGATATCATCGATTCAAAGATCAACATTCCGTCTGTATTTCCCAGTTCGTCATCAGCTCCACGTTCAGGATGCGGCATCATGCCAATTACATTCTTATTTGTATTGCAAATGCCGGCAATATTTTCAATAGAACCGTTAGGATTTGCTTCTGAAGTTATCTCTCCATGCTCGTTACAATATCTAAACAAAATTTGTCCATTCTGACGCATTTCCTGCAATGTTTCCTTTTTTGCAAAATATCTACCTTCTCCATGTGCAATAGGAATCATTAATGATTTTTGCTTATCGAGTTTTGCTGTAACACTACTAGAATTATTATCAGGAACAATGTAAATATTTTTACAAATAAATTTTTGATTATCATTATGCAACAATGCTCCCGGCAATAATCCGGTTTCGCAAAGAATCTGAAATCCGTTACAAACTCCAAATACAAAGCCACCATTATTTGCAAATTCTATTACTTTTTCCATTATTGGCGAATAACGGGCAATAGCTCCTGAACGAAGATAATCGCCATAAGAAAAACCTCCGGGTAAAACAATTGCATCAACACCTTGTAAATCGGTATTTTTATGCCAAAGTTCAACTACTTCGTGTTCCATAATGTTACGTAGAACATAAATCATGTCCTGATCGCAATTTGAACCGGGAAAGATAACTACTCCAAATTTCATTAAAAATATTTTTTGAAAGTTACGCTAAACTAATTGATATACAGTAAATTAATTTCCTAGAATTAATTTGATTTCCTCTCAAAGATATAATTATTTAATATCCTGAACAAATAATTAAATTACGGTTTAAAACAATAATAAAATAAATCTGTATTTTAGTGTGATCAATTAAAATCTACTATTATGAAAACCATAAAATTCATTCTTAAATTCGTAGCCATAATTATTATTCTTTTTGTCCTATTTGTAGCATACGCGTCAATATCTGATTATAAACCGAAACCAACAGAATTAATATTTGAATCAGAAACACCAGACACAATTGATGTAAATAAAGAAATAAGCTTAATGATTTGGAATATTGGTTATTGTGGTTTAAGTGATGATATGGATTTTTTCTACGATGGCGGCAAGCAAGTTAGGACAAGTAAAGAAAATGTTTTTGAAAATTTTGATTTTGTAAAATCAACTTTAAAGAATAACGATAGTTTAGATTTTATTTTACTTCAAGAAGTTGATCTACATTCTAAAAGAAGCTATTATATAAATGAACTGGATAGTTTTACTCATATACTACAGGGTTTTTATAATTATTTTGGTAAAAACTATGATGTAACATTTGTTCCTTCTCCCGTAACAAATCCTTTGGGCAGAGTAAAATCCGGTTTAGTTAGTTTTACAAAATACAATCCAAAATCAGTAAAAAGATATTCATTCCCCGGCAATTATTCGTGGCCGGTAAAATTATTTATGCTTGACCGGTGCTTTTTGGTTAAACGTTTTCCTACAAGCAATCAAAAAGAGATAATTATTATTAACACTCACAATTCTGCTTACGATGACGGTTCTCTGAAAAAACAACAAATGGAATATCTTAAAACTTTTTTACTGGATGAATTCAGTAAAGGGAATTACATTATAGTTGGTGGAGACTGGAATCAAAACCCTCCCGACATTGACTATACGGATATAAAAGAAAACTCTCCCACTAAAAGATTTGTCTTAAATCCTATAAATGTCGATTATTTACCTGAAAACTGGACATGGTTTTATGACCCCGAAACTCCAACAAACAGGTATTTAAATGCGCCTTATCAAAAAGGAAAAACTATTACTCCTATTATAGATTTTTATCTTATGTCGCCAAACATAATTCCTGTTAGTATAAAAACTCAAAATTTTGATTTTAAACATGCCGACCATCAGTCTGTTACATGCAAAATACTATTTAAATAAAGTTTAAGCTTTTTATTGCAAATATTATTGATTTTCTATACAACTTACCCTTTCTGCTTTTAAGGTTTATTAAATCAGGGTTAATAAGTTATAAGATTACTCTTTATAGTTCTAAAAAACCATACAGCTGATCATCAAGTGTATTATCATTTTCTCTGTAATTTTTTCCAGTTCAGTATGACTAATAATTCTTCCTTTATCAAAAAAAGCTCTGTTAGGATCGTTAAAGAATACAGAATATCCGGAATTTTTCTTATCTTTAATTCCATAGATTGCCAATGTAGATTTTGATTTGTTAAATTTCATTTTAAATTATTGATTGACAAATTTGTTTTTTATTTTAAAAATAAATTAACTAAGCATATTTTTTTCAATATTAGTTAATTATCTATTTTTGCATTTTTAAAGCAAACTATTTTAATAAATTAGCGTATTTTAGTATATCAATTTATAACTGAAAGCTCGGAATGATTCTATCAGATCAAGAAGTTCAATTTTTTGTAAACACTATTAAAAACTCTTCGGGTTATGATTTTAGTGAGTATTCCGAAAAATCGCTGAAACGTCGTTTACAAAAAATACTTATTGATAACAATTCCGACCTTCTCGGCATAATTAACAAACTAAAAACAAATAAAGATTTTCTGGAAAGAACTGTAAAAGATATTACAGTGAATACAACAGAACTTTTTCGTGATCCGCAAATCTGGCAAACATTAAAATATAGAATCCTTCCTAAGTTTTCAGAAAACAGAAACATCAACATTTGGCATGCTGGCTGTTCTACAGGTCAGGAAGTTTATTCAATGATGATATTATTAAATGAGCTTGGACTATATGATAAAGCAAAAGTTTTTGCCAGCGATTTAAATACCGATGCACTTGACGCTGCTAAAAAAGGAAATTATAAATATCGATTTAATATTGGATACCTTGATAATTTTGATAAAGTAATTAAGGAGAATCCGTTTAATTATGAAGAGTATAACGATGTACCTTATTCAAAATACTTTAAAATAGATAAGGTAACTGACTCAATACAAATGAATGATTTCCTCAGACAAAAACCTATTTTCAGGCAACATGATTTAGTACATGGAGGGGATCTGTATTTCGCAAAATTTGATCTTATCTTGTGTAGAAATGTTATAATTTACTTTAAATACAGTTTGCAAAATAAAGTATTTAAACTTTTTCATGAACATCTTTACACAAATGGATATTTGGTTTTAGGTATGCATGAAACGATGCTCGGAGAAATTACATCAAGATTTGATAAAAAAGGACAAGCATACCGAAAAAAGTAACCGATGCTAAAAGTATTACAATGAATAGATATGAACTAGGCATAGTAGATACACGAAACATAATTAAAACATTGCAAGATGTTTATAATTATGATTTTAAAAATTATGCTCTTACTTTTTTTAAACGAAGAATTGAGAAAATAATTATAAATCATAATTTAAAAGATGCTGATGGATTTATTCAAAAAATAGAAACAAATAAAGATTTTTTTGAGATATTCCTGCATGAAATGTGTGTCGAAGATACAGAGATGTTTCGTGATCCTTCACTCTGGAGAGTTCTAAAAGAAGAATTATTCCCCAAAATTATTCATGGCGCAACAAACTTCAAAATATGGTTCCCTGAAGTTTCTTCGGGCGAAGAATTATTCTCGACAGCTATCATACTTCAAAAATTAAATCTTTTAAAAAATGTTCAGCTTATTGCATCAAGTATAAGCGAACTTGGAATTGAAAAAACAAAAAAAGGCCTTTTCGATCCGAAAAAAATAGAAGTAAACGATCCGAATTTTAAACGTGTTTTTAGCGAAAGTGAGCTTTCTGATTTTTATACACACGAAAATGACACAGCAAATTGGAGTACTTCTTTGATTGAGAATACCAAATTTATAAAACAAAACATTATATTTGATGATTATCCTAAAGGGGTAAAATTAGTATTGTTCCGAAATCAAATG
>JAUVLS010000286.1 GCA_030600625.1 Bacteroidales bacterium | reverse complement strand
TATAATTCTGAGTTGATTTTACCTTCGCCGGAATCCACTATTATTGCAACCTTTAAATTAATTATTTCGAAAAACTTTATTGTAATCGTAGGTGCTACAGTTCTTCGTGGAATAATCGGATTTACAATATCTTTTATTCTGGGAGTATCGTTAGGAGTTTTGGCCGGCATTAACAGATCATTCAATGCTTTTTTAAAACCAATTCTTGTTACTATCCGTTCAATTCCGGTAATTTCTTTAATCCTTTTGGCTTTAATTTGGTTCAGGGTTGATATGGTTGCTGTCTTTATTGCATTTTTAACTATGTTTCCGTTTATCTGTACCAATGTTATTGACGGAATAAAAAATGTTGATCATGATTTAATTGAGATGTCACATATTTATAAAGTTAATCAGCTTAAAATTGTAAAAGAAGTTTATTTACCGGCTATAACACCTTTTATTTTTTCGGGAGCATCCAGTGCTATGGGCTTTGGATGGAGGGCAATAATTATTGGTGAAGTTTTGAGCCAGCCTAAATTTGGAATTGGCACTTTAATGCAAACAGCACAAACATATTTAATTGTAAATGAAGTTATAGCATGGACCATTATTGCTGTTATTATAAGTTATTTGTTTGAAATGATTATTCGTAGAATAGAAAAACTAATTGTTATCTGGAAGTAAACATGGCACTTAAAATTGAAAATCTATATAAATCATTTCAGGATATAAATCTTTTTCAAGATTTCGATATCGAGTTTCAGAAAAATACGATTAGTTGTATTCTGGGCCCTTCGGGTTGCGGAAAAACTACTTTATTAAATATGATCAGTGATACAACAAAGGCAGATTCAGGAAAATTTTCAGGATTCAACGATAAAATAATTTCTTATATTTTTCAGGAACCCAGGCTTCTTCCGTGGAAAACAGCAAAAGAAAATATTGCTTTTGTTTTACAAGATTTATATTCAAAAGAAAAAAAAGATTTGATTGCTGCAAAATACATTCGATTAGTTGAACTTGAAAACTTTACTGATTATTATCCTTCGAAATTAAGTGGCGGAATGAAACAACGTGTCGCTATTGCAAGAGCATTTTCATTTCCTTCAAATTTAATCTTAATGGACGAACCTCTTAAGGCTCTTGATTTAAAACTAAAACTCAACCTGATAAAAGCTTTTCGCCAAATATGGCAAAGCGATAAACGTACAGTTATTTTTGTTACACACGATATTGATGAAGCATTACTACTTGGAAATGATATATATGTTTTTAGCAAAGCTCCTGTAAAAATTAAAGAAAAATTTACTGTCAATAACAAAATTAGAACATTGAATAATCCTGAAATTATTGAATTAAAGAACAAGATTTGGGATGTGATGGAGTGAAAAAAGTTTATAGTTCCGAGTTAAAAGTTCTGAGTTATTCAAATTTCATCCTGAAAGCTTTCGGGACAAGTTTCAAGTTTAACCCTTACAGTTGTTGATATCTCCGCCAGCCGGCGGATCGGTTAGAGTTTTAAATCAATAAATCAACTCTTCTATTTCAGTTTTGTCCTTCTCTAATTGTATCTTAAGGCTTTCTGTATCATCTAGCTGTAACTCATCACGCATTCTTTTATGAAAAGTTATTGTTGCATACTTAGTCTTCAGAATAAAATTTGAATCATAGTCGAATAAATGAACCTGAACACCCGGCTGGTTTGTACCTGAAAATATTTTAATATTTAACATTCCGCGATATCTATCTCCTTCACAATTTAGACTAATAGCATAAACACCTTCCGATGGAATTAGCTTTACGTCTTCCTCAATAATCATCTCTAAAGTAGGAAAACCAACTTGCTTACATTTTGGATGCCCGTTTTTCAACTCGCCGGTCATAATAAAAAAATGATCGAGGTAAGCATTGGCTCTTTGAATCCGGCCTTTCAACAATGCTTTTCTTGTAATAGTTGAACTTACAGTTTCATTTTCTATATCCTGTTGAGGGATTTCTTCAACCTGAAAATAATGCGTTTTAGTTAATTCATAAAGGTAAGAATAATCACCTTCGCGATTATGCCCAAAATGATGATTAAATCCAACAATAATAATCTTTGCATAAAGCTTTCCGAGCAGAATATTTTCGACAAACTCCTTTGAAGTTGTTTCTGCAAATTCTCTGGTAAAATTTATTATAATAAGATGGTCCAATCCTGTTTTTTCAAGAAGCTGAATTTTTTCTCTTTGCGTATTAATCAGTTTTAAATCTTTACCGGCTGTATCAGGGTATAATACTATTCGCGGATGCGGATGAAAAGTAATTAAAACAGACTCTCCCTGAATGTTTTTCGCCAAAGAATTGAGCCTGTTAATTATAACCTTATGGCCAAAATGAACTCCATCGAAAGTACCAGTGGTTACAACAGCATTCTTTATCTTTCCTAAACTCTCAAAATCTCTATGAATCTGCATTTACATTAATTTGTGATTTGTCTCAGTGATTAGTTTTTAAATTAATTAAAAACCCACTATTCACAATTAATCAACTTTCTAATCCTCTTTTTGTTTTACAAAATAAGCAACCTTTTCAAGCGAAGTAATCATGTCATATTCCTCTAAATGTACATTAGGAGAAACATTTAAGGGTGTTGATGTATAATTAAGAATTCCTTTTACCCCGGCCATTATAAGTGTTTCTGTAACAGCAGCAGCATCTTCCGGTGGAACAGTAAGTATTCCGATAGAAATATCTTGCTCCTTAATTACTCTATTTAATTCACTCATTGGATAACACTTAACACCAGAAATAACACGATT
>JAUVLS010000140.1 GCA_030600625.1 Bacteroidales bacterium | reverse complement strand
AATGCAGCATCAATTTTTATCGTATTGGGTATTACGTAAATAGAATCGGAATACCAAATAGCCGGTTCGAAAATATTGTAATCAACAATTACAACATTAGAATTTGGGAGCTCCGGTTTAGGATCATCTTCTGAACATGATGCAAACCCGATAACTAAAATAAGACACAGGTAAAGGAAATAATTCGTTTTCATAATATTTGAATTTAGTTATTTAATTATTTTGGTTTATTTTATATACTGCTTCCACACGGTTGTGTACGTTTAGTTTTTTATAGATATTTTTTAAATGAAACTTTACCGTGTTTTCAGAAATATTACATTGAATAGAAATGGATTTGTTAGGCAATCCTTTTTCTAACAATCCTATTATTTTAATTTCGGTTTTTGAAAGATGTTTTTTGATTTCTGTTTCCATAATCGAAAAATCTTTATGCAAATAACGATTTACAATTGAAATTCCCCCCACCCCTTTGGGTAGTTTTTTTATTCTATCTGATTATTTTACTACTCTCTTGGGTAGTTTTTATGGAAATTGGCAAAAAAAGGGTGAAAATTTGTTTTTATAAGGTTTGAATAACTGAGTTCAGTCTAAAAATAAGTATTTTACAGAAAAAGGTGCATAGCGACTTTGTCAATCAACAGATTATTAGGTCAATATGTCTTTGATTGTTTGTATAAACAGTTGCTTTACACCTTTTTAGTCTGCACCTAAAAGCAGAACTAATACGAGCTTGCTATATTGCGAGCTTCAACTCTGTTTTTTACATCAAGTTTAAAGTAGATATTTTTGATGTGGTATTTAACTGTGTTTGTAGATACAAAAATCTTTTCTCCTATAACAAAATTTGATTTTCCTTCGCAAATTAATTGCAATACTTCCGTTTCGCGTTCTGTAAGTTCATGTTTTTCTGAGAATTCTTTTGAACTAATCTCACAACCGTTTGTTTTACCGGTATTCAAATCTTTAATTTGAAGTATATATTTTTGTATTTCAAATTCCATTTTGTTTAACTTTTGCTTTGCCTTTTGTTTAAAAAAGTATGCAATACCTGTAATTATTATTACCAATAAAATAAGTGAAAATATCAGCAGGTTACGTGCTTTGAGTTTTTGCTTTTTTGTATTGTTTTCTTCGTTAAGAAGCTTAATTTCTTGTTGTTTTTTTTCAGTTTGATATTTAATTTCAATATCAGCAATTTTTTCTTTAAGCTCAATACCTGTTAAGCTGTCTTTTAATATATAAAATTTTTCGCAAAACTTAAGAGCTGATTTTTGTTTTCCGGCAAGTTTATAAAGCTGATAATAATGATAATAAATATCGGGTAATTGGTCATATAAGCCTTTTTCGTTGCATAAATTCTCTGCTTTTTGTATTTGTATAAGGGCTTTATCGTATAATTTTTGTTGATATTGAATTTCGGCAAGATCAAGTAATGATCCAATCACCCCGTTTATGTGATTTATTTCGTATTCCAAATCAATTGAGAGGTAAGCATATTTTTCTGCTTCCTTAAAATTTTGTTCTTCTAATGCTATTGATTCAAGATTGCTATATGCTGCTGCCATTCCGCGTTTATAATTTGCATTCCGGCTTATCTTCAAAGTTTTTTGGAAATTCTCACGTGCTTTTACATAATTTTCTTTTGCAAAATATACTTCTCCGAAAGTATTATAAAAACATGCAAGCGTAAGAGGGTTTTCTATGGAATCAATAAATCCGGAAGCTTTTTCGCAATAACTGAAAGCCATAACTGTATCTTCTCTGTTATTATAATATTGAGCAATATGTAAATTTAAACTAACGATACTACTTATATAATTTATTTGTTCACAATATTGTAAAGATTTTACAGCACTTTCAATTGCTTTTTCATAGTTCCCTGCATTCCCGTAACATATACTCATATTTTGATAAATCTCAATAAATTCGGCTGTATCTCTTGTTATTTCTGTTAATTCAAGCCCCTTTTCATAAAATATAAGTGCTGAATCCAAATCTCCGGTAATGGTATAAGCAATTCCTAAATTATTTAATACAATAGCAGATTGTCTTTTGTTATCAATTTCAATATATATTTTCAAAGCTTTTTTATGGTATTCTTTAACCTTAGAATGATTTTCCGAATAATCATAAGCAAAACCCATCCATTTATATACATTTGCCATTCCCCGCTTATTTTCCATCTTTTTATAAAGATCAAAAGATTCTTTATAAAGCTCTAATGCCCTTTTCTGATTCAGTGAATCTTCAGAATAGTTCTTTCCTAAAGCATAAAGAGAATCAGCTAAATTATTTATACTGTCAGCTTTGGAAGTCTTTTGTAAATTGTTTTTACTGTTATTATCTATGTTACAACAAGAAAGGAACAATAATGTGATGAGAAGAGAATTTCTTAGCATTAGAGAATTTTAAAGATTTTTAAAACTCTAATATAATAAATCTATTTAAACTTTTCTAAAAATTCTGCTTTTCGATTTACCGAAACATCAACTACAGAGCCATCGGACATTTCTACCATGCCACCTTTACCTTTTAGATATTTTGTAACGTATTGGAAGTTTATAAGGTGAGATTTATGTATACGAATAAAACCAAAATCTTTTAAAAGTTCTTCATAAAACTTCAGGGTGCGCGATATTAATTTTTTCGATCCGTCTTTTAAATGAAACTCGGTAAAATTATCATTGGCGCGACAACGAATGATATCGCGGACATGAACAATTTCAAATCCGTTTAGCAATGGCAAAACTATTTTATGATTCGGTTTATTAACTTCCTGAATATTATCGAGCAATATTTTAGAATGAATGGAAATTTCTGCGTTATTTCTGTTTGCCTTTATCTTGTCAACAGCCTTAATTAACTCATCAATTGAAATTGGTTTTAAAATATAATATGATGCGCTTAGGTTTAATGCTTTTACTGCATAATTGCTGTAAGCCGTAACAAATACTACTTCGAAATCAACTTCCGAAATTTGTTCCAGTAAATCAAAAGCATTGCCATAAGGCATTTCTATATCAAGAAAAACCACATCGGGTTTGTGCTTTTTAATAATTTCCAGTCCTGATTTTACCGAATCGGCCTCAGCTAATAAGTCAACATCGGGGCAATACTTTTCCAGATATGCTGTTAAAGTCTCCCTACTGGCTAATTCGTCTTCAACAATTACTGCTTTTAGTTTTTCGTCCATAGTTTAAGCTTAATCCTCCTGCATTGGAACAGTTATTTTTATATATGTTCCTGTTTTAGTCTCAGGAATTAAATCGGAAACTTCAACTTTAATTCCCAAATGATGAACCTCATTTATTATCCGGAGCCTGTTTTCAATATTTTTTAATCCTGTTGAATTATTCTGTTGTTGGTTCTTAGTTTTCAGTTCCTGAGATTTTTCACGTCCTATACCATCATCTTTTATTGTAATTTCCAGATGCTTATCGAACTGTTTAAGTTCAACATCCAGTTTTCCTTTCTCTTCCTTATATCTTAATCCGTGCCATACTGCATTCTCAATATACGGCTGAATTAACATAGGCGGAATTAAAAACGATTCTGTATTAATATCCTCATCAACAATAAATGTATAGTCGAACTTTTCTTTAAATCGTTCGTGCTCCAGTTTAATGTACAACTCAATAATCTTTATTTCATCAGTTAAAGGAATAAAATCGTGCTTTGAATTTTCCATTACCGATCGCATAAGAAAAGCAAAATCGGACAAGTAACGATTTGCAGACAGTTCATCTTTTTTAGCAATATAATTGTTAACCGAATTTAAAGCATTAAAGATAAAATGCGGGTTCATCTGACTACGTAATGATTTTAATGCTAACAACTGATTGGCAAGGCGTTTCTGTCGTCCGCTTCTTAATATAAAAACCGATGAAACACTTAAAATCAAAAGAATTATAATTAAAGAAATGATTGTTATTCTTTGTGTGCGAATGGCTTGATCTTTTAATTCCTGTTCCTGAAATAAAAGCTCAATTGTTTTATCGTTTAATTCCTTATCCTTTTCGAGTAAATCAATTCGTTGTTGCTTTCTGTTTAATGATGTTGCCATTTCGAGCCTTGACAGTAGTTCTTCTTCCCTTATTTTATTAATGCTATCGTTTAGTTTTAAATATTCTTTGTAAGTTTCCAGAGCTTTATTTACATCGGAACGTTCATAAGCTTTCGATAAAGAGTAAAGTGCCTCTTTCTTTTGATCAATATTTTGAGTTTGCTCTGACAGGCTAACACTCTTTTGTAAAACCGGAATAGCTTTAGCTTCCTGTTTTTGTTCAACATAAATTTTCCCGATCTCTAATAAATCTTCACTCTGAGCTTCAAAATCCTCAAGTTCTTCATTAATATCAAGTGATTGTTGTCGGGCCATCAACTCTTTTTCAGGTTTATCCTGTTTCTTATAAGCTCTTCCTTTTTGCCTTAATGTGTTAGATAAAGAACGTTTATCAGAAGATTGTACCGCTAATTTTTCCGATTCTTCATAATATTGAATTGCCGCAGGGGCATTATTTTGCAATAAACTTATACTAGCTAATTTATCTTGTATAAAAATAATTCCTCCCGTATTGTTTCTTTCTTTTTCTATCTCCAGAACATCCAGGTAAGTTTGTTCTGCCAAAGAATATTCACCTTTTAGTTCATAAGTTTCAGCAATTTGTAGTTTAGTAAAAATAATATCATCCTGTAAAGAGCTTTTAGAGATTGTTCTCAAAAATGAATTAAAATAATATAGGGCTTTATCGTAATCTCCGTTCAGTTTAAATGCTAATCCGATATTCTTGTTTGAACTATAAGCTAAATCAGAATTGTTTATACTTTTTGCAAGATTTATAGCTTTAAAATAATTTTCAACAGACAAGTCGAATTGTTCTGAGTATAAATTAATATCACCTAATAAATTATATGCACGAATTTCGTTTTCCTTATCATTATTCTGAATTATTAACTCCAATGCTCTTTCGACAAAATCATAAGCTTTTACTGCATTCGTTTCTTTATAAGTATCTACAGAA
>JAUVLS010000167.1 GCA_030600625.1 Bacteroidales bacterium | reverse complement strand
TTCTCCGATCATTACACTCCAGTCCTGGTAAATTAAGCCAACCTTTTTTTCGCCTGGAATATCTTTTGCCGTAAAGACTCTATGAACTCCGGGAAGTTTTTCAGCTTCAGAAGTGTCAATTTTTAAAACTTTCGCTTTTGGGTGATCACTAAACTTTAAGGCTGCATAAAGCATTCCATCGAAATGCATATCATCAACAAAATCACGTTCACCAATAGCTGTTCTGTAAGCATCGTATTTGGGATGCGAAATACCAATTTTACCAGATGTTTTTGTGATTTCTAACTTCTTATTTTCACGAATGGCTTCTCCGGCATATGTAATTGCTTCTTCAATCTTTTTGTATCCGGTACAACGACAAATATGAGGTTTAATAGCTTTTTGAATTTCTTCTATACTTGGATTTGGATTATCCTGTAATAAAACTTTGGTACGACTTATAAATCCGGGAGTACAAAATCCACATTGTACTGCTCCTTTATTTACAAATGCCTTAGCAATAGTGTCTTTTACATATTCAGGGAAACCTTCCGGTGTAAAAATCTCAGCTCCATTCAAAGTCTTCATTTTGATTACACAAGACAATTTAGCTTTTCCGTCAATTTCTACAGTACATGCTCCACAGGCGGCCTGACCAGAGCAGCCATCTTTAACGGAAGTGATATGCTTATCGAGCCTTAAATGTTTTAATAAGGTTTTTTCAGGATCTCCTGTATAAGATTCTTTTACTCCGTTTAAAGTATAGCTAATCATCTAATTAGTTTTTTCAGATTTTCAATAGTTGGATAAATAGATTCAGGAATATTCAGTAATTTTTGTACTGAATTGAGATCTTTTAACCCGCTTCCGGTTAAAAGTACAACATTTTTGGAGTTTTTGTCAAGTTTACATTTCTTATCATAACTTAATAAACCAGCAAATGCTGTGGCTGCTGCCGGTTCTGCAAATATTCCTGTATTTCGGGATAATATTGCAGATGCTTCAAGAATAGCATCATCAGAAACTGTTAAATACTCACCATTATATTTTTGGATAAATTGTTTTGTAAGATTGAAATTTCTTGGAATATCAACCGATATAGAATCAGCGATTGTATTGCTTGCCTTTATTTCAAATTCTTTATTATTCAGATTTCTTACCAGATTATCGCTGCCTTCGGATTGAACTGCTATAATAGTTGGAATTTTATCAATAAACTTAAGATTTAAAAGATCTTCAAAACCTTTGTAAACTCCCGAAATAATTACACCATCACCAACAGGAACAAAAATTCTGTCAGGAATAGTTTCATTCATTTGATCAAAGATTTCAAAGGAAACGGTTTTCTTACCTTCAATGGTTAATGGATTGTAAGCAGTATTTCTGTTGTACCAGCCAAATTTTTCAGTTGCCTTTATGCTTAAGTCAAAGGCATCGTCGTAAGTTCCTTTTACAGGAATAATGGTTGCTCCATACATCATAATCTGAGTTAGTTTTGCTATTGGAGCCGATTCAGGAACCATTATTATTGCTTTCTGGTTTTGGGCAGCACAGAGTCCTGCCAGCGATGAGCCTGCATTTCCTGTTGATGCTGTAACAATAGTTTCAAAACCTTTTTCTTTGGCATAAGCCGAAACTATGGCTGACGCCCTGTCTTTAAACGAAAAAGTGGGATTTTGAGAATCATCTTTTAGAAATAAATGAAAAGGTAAATCTTTATTATCCAGTTTGTTAAATTCATATAAGGGAGTGTTTCCGACTTTCAATTTTGGAAGACTTTCAATTTTGTCGATCGGTAACAAATCAAGAAAAATATTCTTTTTAAAATCTCTAAACAGGAAATTTTTCTGTAAAATTTCAAAAAAGTTATAAACAATTCTAAGAATGCCTTTTGGCGGAGATGATTCGTTATTTGCCTTGCTGCAATTGGGACAGAGATATAAGGTTTTATCTGAACCGAATTGTTTTCCACAATCGGTACACTCATAAATGAACTTTTGAGTAGTGTAATAATGTTCCATAGTATTTGAACTACTGCTAATTTAACTAAATTTGTTTAATTCATTCAAAAATAATTTAGGTGTTAAACAAAAAAAGGTGTCTCAGTAGTTACAAATAAAGGTTTGGTATACCTGTGATTTTTACTTATTGAATAAGTTTTTGTATTGAGTTAATTCAGGTAATTAGTAGCTACATACGGGACACCTTCTTTATTAGCAGGATTTATAATTGTTTAAGTTATGATATAAAATTCCAAGGATAATAATATTTAGTTATATAAAATAGCTTTAGGAATTATGGAGTATTGGAAAGATGAAAGCTCTTTTTGTAAATCCTCCATTATTCTATTATTCCATTATTCCAATTATGCACAATTTATAATATAAGCAAGCAAACATTAAAAACCCTGATTAATTTATATAAGAATCATTGTTTATTTATATTCTTATAACAATCCGGTTCTTTCGTTAAACTCATTAATTAATTCATCCCATCGATTTAACTGATTAAATTGTTTATCCCAGATTTTTCTATCGTTCCATAACTGATTCAAATCTTCAACTTCTTTTTCTTGTTGTTCAACCCATGTAAAATATTTCAGATTATGAATTGCTTTTTTATCGTAATAGTTTAGTTCTTTGGTGTAATCAATTGTGCATCCAAGAATACATTTTTCAAAATCTTTAACCGACTGAATTTGGTTGTATTCACCTCGTTCTGCTTCCAGTTCAGCAATTCTTGACCGATACATGTCTGCTGAATCAGTAGCAATGGTAATAACTACATCATCTTCAGTCATTTCGTAATATTTCGCTGTTTTTATTGATGATAATAAATTACCAATACCGGATATTCCGATTAAATGCAGATTATCAATTATTTCCTGATCAATTCCAATTGATTTTAAATATTTGTGACCTTCTTTCTCATTAAATAAACGAAGAATTCTCATGCAATCTTCATCGTCAATTGCTGTTACAGCATCCGTGTTTTTAACATTATGTATCCATGGTACATGTTTGTCGCCTATACCTTCAATTCTATGTCCACCAAAACCATTCAGCGACAGGGTGGGGCATTGTAAAGCTTCTGATGCAACAACTTTTAAATGTGGAGTATTAGTTCTCAGGTAATCTCCAGCAGCTATTGTTCCAGCTGATCCTGTTGCGGAAATGTAAGCTGTTAAATTACTTTTTTCTTTTTTTACCATATTGTAAACTTCCTCGATTGCTTTACCTGTTGTATTGTAATGCCATGCTGCATTACCAAACTCGTCGAATTGATTGAATATTACACAATCAGGGCGCGTTCTTCTGATTTCCCAACATTTATCGTAGATTTCTTTTACGTTTGATTCGCAACCGGGAGTAGCAATAACTTCAGAACCAATTATATCGCGTAACCAGGTAAAGCGTTCTTCACTCATTTCTTCCGGTAAAATTGATACAGATTCTGTACTCATTAATTTTGAATCAAATGCTCCACCGCGGCAATAATTTCCTGTTGATGGCCAAACTGCTTTATGATAACTTGGATCAAATTCACCAGTTGTAATTCTTGGTGCTAAGCAACCATAAGCAGCTCCAACTTTATGCGATCCGGTTGGAAACCATTTTCCTATCAGTAAAACAATTCTTGCTTTAACTCCTGTAAGTTCTTTTGGTAATTCTATATAGTTCACATTTCCAAATAAACCGCCTTGTTCTTTTGGCTCGTTTTTCCATGTAATCCTAAAAAGATTTAAAGGATTTATTTCCCATAAACCAATATTCTTTAGTTGATCTTTAATTTTATCAGGAATTAATTCCGGATTTCTTTGTTGCTCAAAAGTTGGAAGAATTATTCCGTTTTCTTTGTATCGTTTCACAGCATTTTGTAATGCTTTCTCATTGGTCACTTTATCAATTATAGGAATCATTATTGTAATGTTAGATTAATATGCTTTGCAATTTACGAAAAATATAAATATTTTCTTTAACAAAATAAAAGAATGGTAAAATATACTATAAATTGATTTATTAACAGGAATATATTATATTTGCAATATATTACATTTACAGGAACAGAAAAATAGGCTAAGATGAAAACGATTGATGAAATAGATAAAAAATTATTGAATATCCTGCAAACCAATAGCAGAATTACTATCCGTGAACTTTCCGAAAAATTGCATTTATCCACAACCCCAATTCATGAGCGGATAAAAAAACTTGAAAAAAATGGATATATTAAACAGTATATCACATTGGTTGATCCTAAAATGATAGGGAAGAAGCTGATTGTTTATGTTTCTGTATCGCTGAATAAACATACTAAAGAAGCAATTGATGAATTCGAAGCTCAAATGCAAAAACTGGATGAAGTAATGGAATCGTACTATATTTCCGGTAGTTCAGATTTTCTTTTAAAGGTTTTTTGTAATGACATGAACGATTTTCATCATTTTATTACAAATAAATTTTCAATAATTGGCAA
>JAUVLS010000023.1 GCA_030600625.1 Bacteroidales bacterium | reverse complement strand
AAAATAAAATTGATATTACCTGTTTTTTTATTGACAGACGTAATTACACTATTTATCCAATTTTTTATCAGGTTCTTGTTTCTTAAATTGAATTTTGTGTCTTCGGTGAAAAATTTTATTGGCATTCTATTTTAAGTTGAACCTTATTTCAACTCTATTTCCTCGTCCGTGGAAAATTACATCGTCAGCAAGATGTTTCATCAGATAGACTCCTCGTCCGGAGATATTTTCAATGTTTTCAGGAGTAGTTGGATCGGGAACATTGTAAAAATTAAATCCTGGGCCTTCGTCTTCAATAAAAATGCTAATATAATTTTCATCAACCTGAAAATCTACTTTCACATTTTTAGCTTCATCTTCTTTATTGCCATGTACAATAGCGTTGTTGACTGCTTCAACTGTAGCAATTAATACTTTGCCATAAACCTCAGAATTTATTTTAGCCTCTTCTGAAACTTCATCAATTATTTTTTCGATTTTATTGATGTTTTCGATTTTTGACTCTATTATGATGCTTTTTTCCATTTTTAAGATAGTTGTTGGCACATCAAATGTCTTTAATTTATACAATTATAAAATGTATACTTAAATATTTTCAATTTGTTACGTTTTTACTTTAAATTTTTCAATTATTGGGTATTTATAAGATAATTGTTATCTCCTCAGCCAACTTTGGGGGTTTAAAGCATTTCTTTCTTCATAAATCCCTAAATGTAATACAGAACCCTCATCATTATCTGTAAAATAAACATCTCCAATATAGTATCCTTCCGTAACCTTATCACCAGGTCTAACTCTGACATTTACAATATTTGAATAAAGGCTTAGAAAATGTCCATGCCTAATAATAACAGCCATATTTGCTCCCGGAACTGCAAATACGCTCTTAATTTCTCCCTTATATATTGATTTAACTTTCGCGTCTTTTGTTGTTCCAATATCAATTCCTTCATTTTTAATTTTTACACCTTTTATCACAGGATGCGGATGCTCACCAAATTCTTCTAAGACAATTCCATTGTCGATAGGCCATTTTAATCTACCCTTAGAGCTTTTAAATCCTTGTGAAATCATTTCCTCATTAGCCGATAACGTTTTATATGTTTTGTTTGCTTTTGCTTCACGTGCTATTAACTCAGCAATGGCATTTTTCAACTGCTGCATGATTCTTTGATTCTCACGTATTTTCTTTTTTAGTTCTGATTCTTTTCTTTTTAACCTGTTAATTTCGCTGTTTTCCTTAATTCTTTCCGAGCCCAGGTGTGCTTTTTCTCTTTCCTTATTTGCTAACAGTTTGACTTTTTCGCTTTTTTGCTCTTTTAATTGTTCAATTTCGTATTCCAAATTCTTTTGACTTATAACAATTTTTTCAGCTTGTTTTTTTCTGTATTTGCTATACTGTTGAAAATACTTCATTCGTCTGTAAGCCTGATTAAAATCGTCTGCAGCCAAGACAAACATTAATCTATCATAATTATTACGATTTTTATACGCGAAATAAATCATTTTGGCATATTCCTCTTTTAGCTGCTTTATTTCTATTTCAAGCGTGGTAATTGTGTTGTTTTTTATATCAATTTCATTTTCAATGTATTTTATTTGATCACTTATTCTATTTATTAATTGTTCTCGTAAGCTTATCCTTTTTTTAATAATTAATAATTTATTTAAACCAGCTGATTTAGTTTTTTCTGTTTGTTCTAAAAGCTGATTTGTAAGTTTAATACTCTCTTCTGTTTTCTGTTTTCTCTGCTCAAGTTCCTTTTTTGTTTGTGAGTAGATAGAACCTGAAAGAATAAGTAATAAGGGTACTAAAAATATTATTTTCCCTGATTTGTTTTTCATTTTTTTCAGGATAAATGAATTCTGTATTTAATCTATTGCTTTTTTCTTTATTTTCTTTATTTTCTTTAATAAGCTTTCGTTGTTATTTCCCATTTCGTTTGATAACTGCCAAAGCTCTAATGCTGTTTCTGTATTTCCAACTTTAAATTGAATGTCGCCATAGTGTTCTACAATAACTTGACTTTCTGCTCCACCATTTTCAAATGCTCTTTTTATGTAATAAAGTGCATCTTGATATCTTTTAAGTTTAAATAAAATCCAGGCATACGTATCGAGGTAAGTGCTATTATTAGGTTCCGCAATTATTGTCTTTTTACTTATGTTTTCAGCATATTCGAGCTTTTCTTCACGTAACGACAGATAGTAACTATAATTATTAATTACATAAAAATTATCCGGTTCTTTGTTCAACACCAATTCAAAGTAATAATCTGATTGTTTGTACTCTTTAATATTATAATAAGCTTCGCCTAAATTCGTATAAAAATCCAGTTCTAGTTCTGGATTGTTTTTAATGGTTTTTAAGCCTTCTTTTAAAATAACGGCAGCTTCTTCCGATTTATCAATTTGGTTGGCAGAAAGGCCGTTAAAAAGGTAAAATAATGAGTGTTCCGGAAAGCTGTCTATAGCCACCTTTGATTTTATATATAGATTATTAAAATCATTATTATAACTGTAAATTGACAATAATTGTTCCCATATT
Organism: Bacteroidales bacterium; assembly: GCA_030600625.1. Next base: position 8,017 of record JAUVLS010000023.1, on the reverse strand, counting down.
ATAATATTTCCGTTAAAATTATCCAATATGTACTCAATTTCAGTTTGAGCATCATCAAATAACTTCATCTTAATTAAGTAATCAGCATATAATGTATAAACTTCCTTCTTATCGGGATATTTGGTCTTTAATATGAAAAGGTGTTCCTCTATTTGTTGATTATAAATATTAAACTCGCTTTGATTATTTAATAATGAGGCAAAAATCAAAATTTTCTGATTAAATTCTACTTTTTCATCGTTAATAACTTTTTTTATGGTGATAAAAGCATTATCGTAATCCATTTTCTTGCGGTAAAAATCTATTATGGAGAGTAATCCTAACACATTAGCACTGTCCAGATCAAACAATTTATTATAGTTTTCTTCTGCTTTTAAAAACAGATTGTCGTTGGTATACATTTCTGCGATTATACCATAATATCTGGGCTCATTTGGATAATGCTTTATAAGTTTATTAATTTCCTCATACGCTTTTGTTTTGCTGCCTAAATTCAAATATAATTGCTGTTTTGCTACAGATAAATTTTCATTTACACCAACACTTTTTTCTATATCATCATATAGTTCAATTGCTTTTTTATAATTGTTTAAATGACTGTGTAAAGCAGCTAAATTATATGGTATCTCCAGATCGTTTTTGTTATTTTCATACAAATCTTCGTATATATAAATAGCCTTATTGTAATCTTTTATTATGAGGTAAAGCTTGGCAAGATTTATTTTATACCATTTGTTATTCGGTTCTTTTTCTGTAGCCCCAATAGCATATTTTATAGCAGTGTCATGATTTTGGATAACTTCGTTTATTACAGAAATTTCTGACATTGCAGCAGCGCTTTCGGGATGTATTTCAAGACATTGATAATACATTGCTAAAGCTCCGTTTAAATCTCCCAATAACTTTTTCCTGTTAGCTTCTAAAAAATAATAATAATATTGTTGCTCGCTATCTGTACTTAATTCCTTTTTTATGTTCCGTTTACTTTCTGATATCGTTTTATTACCACTACACGCTGACATAGTAATAATAGCAGTAACGATCAAAATAGTTTCTTTTACCCTCATATCTCAACAACAATTTTTACTAATAAATTATAAACTTAACACAAAAAACGAATGTTATGTTTACAAATTGCGAATTTAACAATTATTAAGAAATCTATTTAATTCCTGTACTTCCAAATCCTCCGGTTCCACGGTCTGTTTCATTCAAAACGTCAACTTTAATTAATCCGGCCTGTTCATGCTTTGCAATAACCATCTGGCAAATTCTTTCGCTATTTTCAATTGTTACTTCCTCGTTAGAAAGATTAATTAAAATAACTCCTATTTCTCCACGATAATCGGCATCGATAGTTCCCGGGGTATTTAATACTGATATTCCTTTTTTTAATGCCAGTCCACTTCTTGGTCGTATTTGTGCTTCATAACCTACGGGTAGTTCAATATATAATCCTGTCGGAATTAAAGCTCTTTCCAGGGATTTTAAGGTTTTTGGTTCAGATAAGTTTGCTCTTAAATCCATTCCTGCTGCATGGTCTGTACTATACCCCGGTAATGGGTTATTTGACTTATTTACAATATTAATGTTCATTAGTTAATGATTTTTTTTCGATTAAATATGCTGTTGTTATAAATCCAAACAATAAAAGTGTATTTATTGAATAATAAATTATTTTACTTTCGGCTTCATTTATCTTACTAATAGCTAATAAAGCAAGCGCCAGGATAAAGTAAAATGAAATTTTCTTAAAATTATACTTTATTAAATAATGCTTTGTGCTTAAATAATAAGATACTACTAACATTACACTATAGCTTAATAAGCTTGCAAAAGCGGAACCCAAATATCCAATTTTTGGTAATAAAATTACATTTAACGAAATGGTTATTATAGCGCCAATTCCTGCGACTAAAATACCAAATTTTGTTTTATCAGTAACTTTATACCATATTGACAAGCTAAACAATATACCAAAAATCAGTTTTGCAAATAATAGAATTGGAACTACATAAAGCCCTTCCCAAAATTCCGGAGCTATAAAATATTTTAAAATATCTAAATATAAAATTACTCCCAGAAAAATTATCAAACCAAAAATGATGAAGTAATTCATAACATCGGCATACAGTTTTTTGGCATCAGAATTTTCTGAATTCTTAAAGAAAAATGGTTCTGCTGCATACCGAAACATTTGTATAAACAATACCATTAAAACCGACAGTTTAAAATTTGCTCCATAAACCCCCAATTGTTCCATTGGATTTGGATCGTTAATTAATTTAGGAATTAATAACTTATCGATATTATCGTTTAGCATTCCGGCTAATCCTATCAATAAAATCGGGAAAGAATAATTCAATAATCTTTTTAATAATTTAAAATCGAATTCTGGTTTTACTTTAATAATTTCGGGAAGTAATACAATAAATGTTACTGCACTACTTATTAAATTTGCAATAAGGACATACTCTAAAACTAAATCTGGATTGTATATTCGTGCAAAAAATTCGGTATTTCCTGTTTCTGAAAGTTTTCTACAAAACCACAAATAAAATAAATTTAAACTGATATTTATAAAAATCCCAACAAGTTTAATAATCGCAAACTTTACAGGACGTTCATCAATACGAAGTTTGGCAAACGGAATGGCATTTAAAACATCGAAAGCAATTATAAGAACAAAGTATAGTACAATCCGGTAATTATTTACTTCGAAATATCCTTGCCATAAGCTTTTAAATACTACAGATAATAAAACAAAAATTGATGTGGTAAAAACAATAGAATACAAACTTGTTCCTAATACTTTATTATAATCTTCGTTTTTCTTGCTGGCAAAACGAAAGAAGCCTGTTTCTAATCCATAAGTTAATAACACCAATATAATAGCGGTACTACTATAAATATAAGTTAGTTTCCCAAAAAAGAATTTACCTAAGACTATCGTATGTAGCGGAACCAAAAGGTAATTTAAAAATCGTCCCAACATGTTACTTAAACCATAAATAACGGTTTGTCCGGCAAGCCTTTTAATCTGATTCAATTTTTATTTAATCATTTGATTTATACTAATTACAAAGTAAAACTTCTTATTCTTATTATCATAATATTTGCAATTTTATATTAATCTGAATTAATTATTTTATTTATTTTTATTCTGATTAGCTAAAATTATAAGGATTTGAAATAAACTGTTAGCTTCTAACTATTAGTTTTTTAATCTTTGTACATTAGTTTTTCTAATAGCTAATAGCTAAAAACTAATGGCTTAATTATTAATACCAAATCATAATCTAATCTTTTCTTTATATAATTATTCAGAATGTATTTCAATTAATTCGTATTTGTTTCTATTTTTGTTGTTTAAATTAAAACATACATAGGTCATGAAAAAAATCGTTTTTTTGTCAGTAATTCTTTCTCTTTTTGTTTTTTCCTGCCACATTGATAAATCAAAAAAGAAAACAAAAGATCAGCTTTATAAGATTGAAACTGAATATGGTGATATAGTTTTCAAATTATATGATGCCACACCATTACATAAAGCAAATTTTATAAAACTAATTGAGCAAGGATATTTCAACGATTTACTTTTTCACAGGGTAATTGACGAATTTATGATTCAGGGTGGTGATCCTAACTCGCGAAATGCAGAACCGGGAAAAATGCTTGGCGAAGGAGGACCCGGCTATACAATTCCTGCTGAATTTGTTGATGCGATTTTTCATAAAAAAGGAGTTATTGCTGCAGCACGCGAAGGCGATGACGTCAATCCTGAAATGCGTTCTGCCGGATCGCAATTTTATATTGTACAAGGCAAGGTGTTTACTGATGAAGATGTAAAAAAAGTTGAGGACCGGATAAATGCATCACGATTAAATAAACTTATAACTAAAAATATAGATGAAGCTAAAAATGAAGCTTATAATACGGGCGGAATGATTGATTATCAGGTTATTCTTCCTGAAGCCCGTAAAAAGGCAGAAGAAGAATTTAAAGCAGAAGGTTATTATAAAATACCCGAAAACAAATTAAAAGTTTATCAGACAATAGGCGGTACGCCGCATTTAGATAATGCATACACCGTTTTCGGTGAAGTGGTTGAAGGCTTGGAAATAATTGATAAAATTGCTGCAGTTGTAACTGACGAAAACGACAGACCAGTTAAAAATATTAAAATGAGAATAAAAAAATATTAATTTTGAGACGCAATACATTGCATCTCAACCAATAGTTTAATATAATCATGATAGAAAAAATTAATAACTATTTAGAAGAAGCGAAAGAATTTGTGGCAACGTCATTGGACGAAATTGAAACTTTTCGTATTGAATTTATGGGGAAGAAAGGAATAGTAAATGATCTTTTCTCGGAATTTAAAAACGTTCCACGTGAAAACAAAAAAATAGTAGGACAAAAACTAAACGAGCTCAAAGTTTCTATTCAGGAAAAAATCAATTTATTAAAAGATAGTCTTGAAGATAAATCAGAAGCTGATTCAGAAATTGACATGAGTTTGCCTGGCGATTCTTTAAAACAAGGAACACGTCATCCTATTTCTATTGTAAGAAATGAAATTATTGATATTTTTAAAAGATTAGGTTTTACCATTTCCGAAGGCCCCGAAATTGAAGACGACTGGCATGTATTCTCAGCACTAAATTTTCCTGAAGAACATCCTGCCCGCGACATGCAGGATACTTTCTTTATCGAAAAAAATCCTGATATATTATTACGTACTCATACATCATCGGTTCAGGTTAGGATTATGGAAAATACACAACCTCCTATACGGACTATTTCGCCGGGACGTGTTTTCAGAAACGAAGCAATTAGTGCACGTGCTCATTGTATTTTCCATCAGGTTGAAGGTTTGTATATTGACAAATATGTTTCTTTCGCCGATTTAAAACAAACTTTATTATATTTCGCTAAAGAAATGTTCGGTGAAAAAACCGAAATTCGTTTACGACCATCTTATTTCCCTTTTACAGAGCCTTCGGCAGAAATGGATGTTGCTTGTAATATTTGTGAAGGAAAGGGCTGTAATGTTTGTAAATATACGGGATGGTTAGAAATTTTGGGTTGCGGAATGGTTGATCCCAATGTACTGGACAGCTGCGGAATAGATAGTAAAAAATATACCGGTTTTGCATTCGGAATGGGAATTGAGCGAATAACAATGCTTAAATACGGAATTAAGGATCTTCGCCTTTATTTTGAGAATGATGTAAGGTTTTTAGATCAATTTAAATCGGCACTTTAAAATAATTTATAAATATCTAATAAATAAGCCTGCTAAAACAAGATTAGCAGGCTTATTTATTTTTTGCAAAGGCTATTCTTATTTCTTAGGATTTATCTGTATTTCATTGCTCATTTTTACGTATTTTTTGTAAACTTCGCTAACACCACAATATCTTTCTTCTGATAAATTTACTGCTTTTTCAAGTTTTGCCATCGGTAAATCCTTACCCCAAAATTTGTAAATAATTTTCATCTCATCAAAATGCTTGGGATGTTCCTCTGTTTGATTTGCCTCTACCTCAACACTAAAGTTATCAAGTTCAACTCTCATCTTTTTAAGAATAGACACCACATCCATTCCAGTGCATCCGGCAAGTGATAATAGCATAAGAGGCTTTGGCCTTGGACCTCTGTCATTACCACCCACAGCTTCAACAGCATCAATTATTATTTTATGGCCATTTACTTCGCTTTCAAAAGCCATTCCTTCAATCCAATCAATACTTAACGATGTTTTCATCTATTTATAATTTTATATTTAACTGATTATTTCTTATTTAATACTTACCTAAAGACAAATATTTATTTTTTTGCAAATATAATTTTAAAATCTATATTGCAAATTCTAATTTATAAAACAAAAAACTTAATTTTGTGTTCTAAATATATAAATAAAATTTATTTTAAAAATATTTGTATTTGATTATTAATACTTTAAACACACAAGATTTTTTTTAAAGAAATGATAAGCCGAGATCAAATACCACCTTGTAATGATTGTTTGCATAATTACGATTCAATATTTAAGCATCTTACACCTGAAGAACATGCTATTGTTGAAAGAGAAAAAGTGTGCAATATTTATAAGCGTGGTAGTGTAATATATCATGAAGGCAGCAGAACCAATGGTTTTTATTGTATTAATTCAGGTATTATTAAAATCTTTAAAACAGGTATCGATGGTCGTGAACAAATAATTGCTTTTGCAAAAAAAGGAGGTATTATTGGATATCGTTCTATTTTAAGTAATGAACTTGCCTGTTCTTCTGCTAAAGTTATTGAAGATGCCACGCTTTGTTTTGTTCCGGGCGAAACCCTTATTAAGCTTGTAAAAACCAATGGCAATTTTTCTATGGCAATAATGCAACAAACCTGTAAAGAGCTTGGCGAGGCTAATGCATTTATTACTGATATTGCTCAAAAAACTGTTCGTGAACGTTTGGCTGAGATTTTACTTAAATTAATGGAAATATTCGAATTAAATGAAGATGGTGTACTGCAAATTTCCTTAACACGTGAAGAACTTGCTAATATTGTCGGCACCGCAACAGAATCAGTTATCAGGCTTTTATCGGAATTTAAACATGATAAGTTAATTGATTTGAACGGAAGAAAAATCAAAATTTTGGATATTAAACAATTAGAAAAAATATCTAACGCGTTTAACTAAAATAAACCAGCCTGACCATCAACATCACGAACTTTATTCAAATGTTTGTAGGCAATTTCGGTTGCCTCTCTTCCGCGGGGAGTACGTTTTATGTATCCTTCTTTTATTAAAAAAGGTTCATAAACTTCTTCTATAGTGCCACTATCTTCGCCAATTGCAATAGCAATGGTTGAAATTCCAACAGGCCCTCCTTTAAATTTGTCGATAATAGTTAATAATATTTTATTATCCAGTTCGTCTAAACCGTGTTTATCTATATTTAAAGCCTGGAGCGCAAATCGTGAAATTTCTATGTCTATATTTCCATCTCCTTTCACCTGAGCAAAGTCACGAACACGGCGTAAAAGCGCATTTGCAATACGCGGTGTGCCACGTGAACGTGATGCAATTTCAACAGCTGCTTTATCATCAATAGCAACATTTAATATGCCTGCAGATCTCTTTATAATAGATGTAATAATCTTAAAATCATAGTATTCTAAATGTGAGCTTATACCAAAACGTGCACGAAGCGGACTGGTTAGTAATCCTGAACGTGTTGTAGCACCAATTAAGGTAAAGGGGTTTAATGTTATCTGAACAGAACGAGCGCCTGGTCCTTTATCGATCATTATATCGATTCTGTAATCCTCCATCGCAGAATATAAATATTCTTCAACAACAGGACTTAAGCGGTGTATTTCATCAATAAATAAAACGTCACCTTCTTCAAGATTTGTTAGTAAACCGGCTAAGTCACCTGCCTTATCCAATACTGGCCCGGAAGTTAGTTTTAAATTTACGTTTAATTCATTGGCAATAATATTAGCAAGTGTTGTTTTACCTAAACCTGGAGGACCATGCAATAAAACATGGTCGAGTGATTCGTTACGCATTTTTGCTGCCTGAACAAAAATCTTCAGATTTTCAACCACTTTAAATTGTCCTTTAAAATCCTTAAAATCAAAAGGGCGTAATGTTTTTTCAAATTCCTTTTCATTTTCTGAAAGGCTTTCCCCTGCCTTATCGGCAGACAGGTCTCTTATATCCAAATCTTCCATTCAAATTATTTTCTTTCAAATTTACAAAAACTAATTTTTCTCGGCACTTAATTTTACTTTTACTCCATTAATTTTATAAATTTTTCCATCCTTGTATTGAACAACTAATATTAAATCACCATATTCATCGTATTTCGACCACGATTTAACTTTTTCGCCTTCGCTATAATACTTTTCTTCTTTCAATTTTTTATCAGGATAAAAATATTCGTGTTTTCCATCTGGATTTCCGTGTATAAACCGACCCTCAAAACTTAGTGTTTCTTTTTCCGAA
>JAUVLS010000294.1 GCA_030600625.1 Bacteroidales bacterium | reverse complement strand
GGTTTTTATCGATATATACCAACTGACTTAAACTTTGATCAAATAACCAAAATCCTCCATTAACAGATTGACATACCGACAAAACATTATAATATTCCAAATCATCCAGAATAATAGGGCTAATTATCTCCGAAAGGTTTTTGTCAAGAAAAACGATTTTATTAAAATCTTTATAAAATAAAAGTGTTCTGAAAGGATCTGAAACATCAACAGTACTAATGTTGCCAAATAGTGAGTTACTATAATTTTTTTCCTGATTGTTTTCGAAATCAACTTTTTTTAATTCTGCATTTTTAATAATATACAAATTGCCTAGCTGGTCGCTTGTAAAAAAGTCGGCTTTATAATCCAGCTCCTTTTCAAGAACATATCCCGGCTGTGAAACCGAAAAAATTATACTAACTAATATTGATAAGAGGCAAGATATCAGCATTTGTACAAATCACATTTTTTGATTAAGCATTAACAGTTCATCAATATACTCACGATTATTTGCAAGCCGGGGAACTTTATTCTGACCACCAATTTTCCCTTTGGCTTTTAACCAATTATAAAACAATTTTTCTTTTGCTATGGTAAGCACAAGCTTCTCAAGAGCAATATCTTTATAGCGTTTTGCTTCATAATCGGAATTTACTTTTTGTAAAGTAATATCCAAAATATCGATAAACTTATTAATGTCATCTGGCATTTTTTCGAACTCTATTAGCCACTGATGCCCTCCTTTTTTCCCTTCATCCATAAAAACAGGTGCTGCTGTATAGTCTCTAATTAATGCTCCCGTTTGAACAGTAGCTTCCTTTAAAGCTTTTTCGGCATTATCAATAATTACTTCTTCGCCAAAGGCATTGATAAAGTGTTTTGTGCGACCACTAATCTTTATTTTATGTGGATATAATGATGTAAAAGTAACCGTGTCGCCAATAAGATATCGCCATAATCCTGAATTTGTTGAAATAACAATTGCATAATTTTTATTAAGCTCTACATCATCGATATGCAGTATTTTAGGATTTGGTTTGTCAATTTCTTCCACAGGAATAAATTCATAGAAAATTCCATAATCAAGCATTAAAAGCATATCGTTTTCTTCCGGGTAATCTTGAATTGCAAAAAATCCTTCCGAAGCATTGTAGGTTTCAAGATAATTCATTTTTGAACCAGGAATAAGCTTTTGAAATTGTTCGCGATATGGCTCAAAGCTTACTCCTCCATGAATAAACAGTTCCAGGTTTGGCCAAACTTCTAAAATATTGTCTTTGCCTGTTAAGTCAAGAATATATTTAATTAAAACAAGCATCCACGAAGGAACACCCGCTATATTTGTTACATTTTCTTTAAGCGTTGCACTGGCAATTTTATCTAATTTCTCTTCCCATTCGCTCATAAGTGCTATCTCCTGGTTAGGAGTTCTAATAAAATATGTCCAGAATGGAAGATTTTCAATTAAAATTGCCGATAAATCACCATAAAAAGATTCGTTATTTATCTTATTTATCTGGTGACTACCACCGAGAGTCAATCCTTTTCCTTTAAACACACCTGTTTCCGGATAATGGTTTGTGTATAAAGCCATAATATCTTTTCCCCCCCGGAAATGTGTATCTTCGAGGGTTTCTCTGGAAACCGGAATAAATTTGCTTTTGTCATTTGTTGTACCTGAAGATTTTGCAAACCATTTTATATCCGTTGGCCATAATACATTTTGTTCACCTTTTAATAATCGATTGATATATGGTTTTATATCTTCATAAGAATGTACAGGTACTCTTTCCTGGAATTTTTCTATACTATCTATTGATTTAAAATCATATTTTTTCCCAAACTCTGTCTTCCTTGATATATCAATTAAATTAAAAAGCACTTCACGCTGGGCATCATAGGGATATTTTTTGAATAAATCGATTTGATATAATCGTTTAAAATTAAGCCAGGTTACTATGGAATTAATAATCTGCATTAGGATGTAGGATAAAAATTCAACAATTGGTAAAACACAAAACCAAATATAATCAATATTTGGTTTTATTAATAAATAATGAAATATGATTTAATAAAATTTGTTGATTAATGAAAAACCTCTTTAAAAACATCCAAAGATTTAATACTTTTTACACCTTCAATATGTAAAGAATAATATTCAAGAATCTTTTCTAACAGTTGAATTCGTTCTTTATAATTCATTCTTAAGTCTTCGTGCTGATTCTCCGAAAACTTTAACATCTGACTAAAAATCTTACTCTGATCTTTTTCTAAATAAGAAAGATGCATAGGTTTTATTTGCATAAAACTGCCTGCTTTTAAATCAAAATAGCAATTTGTTTCGGAATGATTATTATTTGGGAAGAAACCCAGGTACTTTGTTAAATGAATAAGAAAATAAATATGGAAACCGGAGAATTCCTTTTCTTTTAAATCAAGCAATTGAATAGAATTAAACAAATATTCGAAAAGTTCATGATTTGATTCTTGTTCCCGAATAGTTTTATATAAAATTTCAGCAATAAATATCGCTAAAGTGCTTTTTTTAAGATCATAAGGTAAATTGCTAAAAACAAACGCGTTTTGAATTTCTTTAACTCTTTGAAGGTCTCTTTTTGGTTTATGATAAACCTCCATATTTAGTAAAAAAAGAGGCTGAAAGATATTCGCCTTAATCTTAGCCTTCTTACTTCTAACTCCATTTATTATGTATGATTGTCTG
>JAUVLS010000089.1 GCA_030600625.1 Bacteroidales bacterium | reverse complement strand
ACAGTTACAATATCGTTTTTATGACCAATGTCTTGTATATCTTGTTTTAAAATGACTTCCATTTTATATCCTCCGTATTATTATTTTAACATATCAGTAACATATGGCAATAAAGCTAAATGACGCGCTCTTTTTATTGCTTTAGCAACTTTTCTTTGATACTTTAAAGATGTTCCGGTAATTCTTCTGGGTAAAATTTTACCTTGTTCGTTTAAAAATTTCTTTAAGAATTCAGGATCTTTATAATCGATATACTTAATCTTGTTCTTTTTGAAACGACAGTATTTCTTTTTCTTAATTTCTACGGTTGGGGGTGTTAGATATCTTATCTCTGATTGATTTTGTGCCATGGCTTATTCCTCCGCTTTAGTTACTTTTTTACTTTTTTTCTTAATGCTGTATGCAACAGCGTATTTATCCATCTTGAATGTTAAGAAACGGATGATTCTTTCATCACGCCTGTATTCAGTTTCAAGTTTTTGGATAACATCACCTTCAGCTTTAAATTCAATTAAATAGTAAAATCCAGTTGATTTTTTTTGAATAGGATAAGCTAATTTCTTTAATCCCCAATTTTCTTCGTGGTCTATTTCTGCACCACCATCTTTTAAAATTCCTAAGAATTTATTAACCGCTTCCTTCATCTGACTTTCAGACAAAACGGGAGTTGTAATGAAAACGGTTTCGTAATGATTCATCATAATTTAAAATTTTATTTATTAATTAACGAGCCGCAAAATTAAAATAAATTTTATTTAATACAAAACAAATTGCAAGTAAATGAATTCAATAGGTTTTAATATTTGCAGAACAGAAATTGTGAATAAAAAATTATAAGGCTTTTTAAAAGATTATAATCTAAATTACTCAAAATTTTTACCTTTGTAGTTCAATTTACATTTAATTAATCTTTATGGAAAATTTTATTGTTTCTGCACGAAAATACAGGCCGTCAACATTTCAATCTGTTGTTGGACAAACTTCAATTACAACCACGTTAAAGAACGCCATAAAGAATAATCATCTTGCTCAGGCTTATTTATTTTGTGGACCAAGAGGAGTTGGGAAAACTACTTGTGCCAGAATATTTGCAAAAACAATAAACTGTAAAAATCTTGACGAAAATGTTGAACCTTGTAATAATTGTGAGTCATGTGAATCTTTTAGTCAAAACAGATCATACAATATTCATGAGTTGGATGCAGCATCGAATAACTCAGTGGAGGATATTCGAAATCTTATAGAACAAGTCAGAATACCGCCTCAAGTTGGGAAATATAGTATATATATTATTGATGAGGTTCATATGTTATCATCACAGGCATTTAATGCTTTTCTTAAAACACTGGAGGAACCACCAGCTCATGCAATATTTATTTTAGCTACAACTGAAAAACATAAAATTATCCCTACCATTTTATCGAGATGTCAGATTTTTGATTTTAATAGAATAAAGGTTGACGATACTGTTGATTATCTCGAATATATAGCTAAAAATGAAAATATAACTTATGAGCTTGATGCATTGAACATAATTGCTCAGAAAGCTGATGGAGCAATGCGTGATGCATTATCAATTTTCGATCAGGTGGTTAGTTTCTCTGGTAATAATATTACATATCAAAGTGTTATTGAGAATCTTAATGTTCTTGATTACGATTATTATTTTAAAGTAACTGATGCTTTCCTGAAAAACGGTATTTCAGAAACACTATTGATTTTTAATGAAATTATAGAAAAAGGATTTGATGCACATCATTTTATAAATGGTTTAAGCGAGCATTTAAGGAATTTGCTTGTTTGTCGTGATGAAGTGACTATACAGCTTCTTGAAGTAGGAGCAAATATCCGTGAACGATATAAAGAACAAACAAAAATCTGTACTCCTGAATTTTTATTTTCCACGCTTGAAATATCCAACAAATGCGATGTTTCATATCGATTAAGTAAAAATAAACGTTTGCATGTTGAACTAAGCCTAATTGAGTTGTGTAATATTACTTCCGAAAAAAAAAACTTTAATCAATTAGATTTAAAAGAAGATACAGTTAAAACAAAAACTAATAAGGATATTGTAGAGAAAAATATTGAACAAGCAACAGAAGAAAAGAAGCCCGAGGAGAAAAAGGTAAAGCCTGTAATTGTTAATAAACCTAAATCTTTTTCTACTTTTTCAATAAAAGAGAAATTAGACCAAACTTCCAAATCCAATATTGTTGAGGAGCCTGAGCCTACAGAAGAAAGTGAAAAATTAAATGAGAATTTTAATAATGATTTTACCGAAAAAGATCTTATAGACAAATGGCATCAATTCTCGGATAAGATAGGAGATAAACCCAGAATATTTAACACTTTAACTTCCAAAGATCCTAAATTAGAAGAAAATCATGTTGTCAGCTTTTTAATTGATAATAATTTACAAAAGGAAAAAATTAATGAAATTCGTAATGAATTGCTATCTTTTTTAAAAACAGAATTGAAAAATTCGACTATTGATTTAAAATTAGTCATTACTGATTTGGAAGAGAAAAATAATAAATTGTATACATCTGAAGATAAGTTCAAACACATGCTTTCTAAAAATGAAGATCTAAATAAATTAAAGCAGGAGTTTAATTTAGATTTAGAATGATTGAACAAATTATAGTTCTTATTTGTAATAAGAATGAACCTGATAATTAACTAAAACAAAAAATATTATGTTAACAAAGACAGTTGAAAAGATTTTAAATGAACAAATTGTAAAAGAAGGATACTCTTCTAATTTATACTTAGCAATGGCTTCCTGGGCTGATACAGAAGGTTATGCAGGAATTGCAAAATGGTTATTTGCCCAGGCCGAAGAGGAATTAATGCATATGATGAAGTTCGTTCATTTTATTAATGAACGTGGCGGACATGCAATTGTTCCGGCATTTGAACAACCACCCGCAAAATTTGAAGGTATTAAAAAATTATTTAATCAGGTTCTTGAACATGAGCAATATATTTCCGGGTCTATTAATGATATCGTTGCTCTTGTTATAAAAGAAAATGATTACGCAACTCATAACTGGATTCAATGGTTTGTAACGGAACAAATCGAGGAAGAATCATCTGTTCAAAATATTATCGATAAGCTAAATTTATTGGGTGATAAAAACATGTATATGTTCGATCGTGATATTATGAGTATAAGAGAATCTGGAGAATAAGAGGAAATTCGAAATTTGTGATATAGAAAAGCCTCGTAAATCGGGGCTTTTTCATTTTGGTTTATTTATGAATTAAATATGTTTTTTGATTTGAATCATGCACACTTTTTCTTGTAAAATATTACATTTGTAGATTAATCTGAATTAAAATTTTAAACGATATAAATAATGAGTTTTATAAATAATGTTTTAACTAAATTTTTTGGTAATAAATCAGAGAGAGATCTAAAAGAAGTTACTCCAACCCTTGAAAAAATAAAAGAGGAGTATGAAAATATTGTCCCTTTATCGAACGATGATTTACGCCTGAAAACGAAAGAAGTAAAAAGGGAAATCGAAAATTATATAAAAGAAGAAACTGAGAAAATAAAAACTCTTAAAGATAAAGCAGAAAGTGATGATGTAGATGTTTTTGAAAAAGAAAATATTTATGATGAAATAGATAAAATTGAAAAAATAGTTGACGATAAACTTGAAGTTAAGTTGAATGATGTTTTACCAACAGTTTTTTCAATTGTTAAAGAAACAGCCCGTCGGTTTAAAGAGAATGAAATTATTGAAGTTACATCAAATGATTTTGATAGAAATTTAGCAGCAGTTTATGAAAATATAGAAATATCCGGAGATATCGCAAAATATCATAATTCCTGGCTGGCAGGAGGAACTGAAATAAAATGGGAAATGGTTCATTATGATGTTCAGTTAATTGGGGGTATTGTTTTGCATCAGGGAAGAATAGCGGAGATGGCTACTGGTGAAGGTAAGACATTGGTTGCAACTTTACCGGTATTTCTGAATGCATTGACTGGTCGCGGTATTCATATTGTAACTGTTAATGATTATCTCGCAAAACGTGACTCTGAATGGATGGGACCAATTTTTCAATTTCATGGTTTATCAGTTGATTGTATCGATAAACACGAGCCAAACTCAGAATCGCGCCGAAAAGCATATCTTGCTGATGTTACATATGGTACAAATAACGAATTTGGATTTGATTACCTGCGTGATAATATGGCAATCAATCCGGATGATTTGGTTCAAAGAAAACATAATTATGTGATTGTCGATGAGGTTGACTCAGTATTAATTGACGATGCTCGTACACCTTTAATTATTTCCGGACCTATTCCAAAAGGTGATATACAGTTGTTTGATGAGCTAAAACCCAAAGTTGAAATATTGATTGAAGCTCAGCGAAAATTAATGAACCAGGTTTTAGCCGAGTCACGCAAAGAGTTAAACGATAATAATAATGAAAAGGCTGGATTTTTGTTATTACAGGCATATAAAGGATTACCGAAGAGTAAAGCATTAATAAAATTATTATCCGAAGAAGGCAATAAGTCTCTTATGCATAAAACGGAAAACTTCTATATGCAGGATAATAGCAAGAACATGCATAAGGTTACCGATGATCTTTTCTTTATTAATGATGAACAGCATAACTCAATTGAGATGACTGATAAAGGTATTGACCTTATCACATCAAAATCTGATGATTCGACATTCTTTATTTTACCTGATATAGGTTCTGAAATTGCTGAACTTGAAAAGTCTAATTTAAAAGAATCTGAAAAATTATCTAAAAAAGATAAAATGCTTCAGGATTATGCAATTAAATCTGAGCGAGTTCACACTGTTAGTCAGCTACTTAAAGCATACGCATTGTTCGAAAAAGATGTTGAATATGTTTTAATGGATAATAAAGTTAAAATTGTTGATGAACAAACAGGCCGTATAATGGAAGGCCGTAGATATTCAGATGGTTTGCATCAGGCAATTGAAGCCAAGGAGCGTGTTAAAGTTGAAGCAGCTACACAGACCTTTGCAACTATTACATTGCAGAACTATTTCAGAATGTATCATAAACTTTCGGGTATGACTGGTACGGCTGAAACAGAAGCAGGAGAATTATGGGATATTTATAAACTGGATGTTGTGGTTATTCCTACAAACAGGCCAATAGTGCGAAACGATGAAGAAGATTTAGTATATAAAACCAAGCGGGAAAAATATAATGCTGTTGCTAATGAAATTTCTGACTTAATTAATAACGGACGTCCTGTTCTTGTAGGTACAACTTCTGTTGAAATTTCGGAGTTATTGAGCAGGATGCTTAAGATCAAAGGAATTAAACATAATGTACTTAATGCTAAACTACACCAACGAGAAGCTGATATTGTTGCTGAAGCTGGTAAATCAGAAACAGTTACCATTGCAACCAATATGGCTGGTCGTGGAACAGATATTAAACTTACGCAAGAAGTTAAGAATGCCGGTGGTTTAGCTATTGTTGGTACCGAACGCCATGAATCACGTCGTGTTGACCGCCAGTTACGTGGTCGTGCCGGACGTCAGGGCGATCCGGGATCATCACAATTTTTTGCTTCTCTTGAAGATGAATTAATGCGTTTATTTGGCTCTGATAGAATTGCAGGAATTATGGATCGCCTTGGATTAAAGGAAGGTGAGGTTATTCAGCATTCAATGATTTCAAAGTCGATTGAACGAGCACAGAAAAAAGTTGAAGAAAATAACTTTGGTATTCGTAAACGATTATTGGAATACGATGATGTAATGAATTCGCAGCGTGAGGTTATTTACAGAAAACGCCGAAATGCTCTATACGGAGAACGGTTAAGTGTTGATATTGCCAACATGATGTCGGATGTATGTGAGAGTATTGTAGCAGAACATCAGGATAATGGAGACTTTGAAGGATTCAAATTTGAATTATTACGAACACTTTCTGTAGAATCTCCATTTACAGGAGAAAGATTCTTAAAGGAAAATGCAGACGAATTAACAGAAGAACTTTATAAACTGGTTTTAGAAACATATAAACGTAAAGAAGAAGCTATTGCTAAACAGGCGTATCCTGTAATTAAAGATGTATACGAAAAGAGCGGACATACTTATGA
>JAUVLS010000249.1 GCA_030600625.1 Bacteroidales bacterium | reverse complement strand
TATTGTTGCTCATAATAACTTTCGTAATTACCACTCAGTATATGTTCCATCCATTCTGAATTTAACAAATACCAATCTGTAGTTTTCTCTAAACCTTCTTCAAATTGAAGAGAAGGTTTCCAACCTAGTTCAGATTGTATTTTTGTAGAATCAATAGCATATCGCAAATCATGACCAGCACGGTCTTTAACAAATGTTATCAGTTTTGCCGATTCCCCTTCTTCCCTTCCAAGCTTTTTATCCAAAATCTTACAAAGAGAATAGATTAAATCAATATTTTGCCATTCGTTATTCCCTCCAATATTGTATGTTTCGCCAACATTCCCTTTATGAAAAACTAAATCGATTGCACTTGCATGATCCTCAACAAAAAGCCAGTCACGAATATTTTCACCTTTACCATAAATCGGTATTGGCTTTTTATTTTTAATGTTATTTATAGCCAATGGTATTAGCTTTTCCGGAAATTGATTTGCTCCATAATTATTTGAACAATTAGTTATGACAACTGGTAATTTGAATGTGTGAAAATAAGCTCTCACCAAATGGTCCGAGCTTGCCTTCGATGCTGAGTATGGACTTCGAGGGTCATAAGATGTTTCTTCAATAAATAATCCTTCATCACCAAGGGAACCATATACTTCATCAGTCGAAATATGATAAAATAATTTCCCTTCTAAATTTTCTTTCCAAATATTTCGGGCGGCATTTAAAAGATTAACAGTACCAACAATATTTGTTTTTATAAACTCATTTGGATTGGCAATAGAACGATCAACGTGTGATTCTGCAGCTAAATGAATTACTCCATCAAACTGATATTTATTGAATAATTCAAACATAAATGAATCATCAACAATATCTCCTTTCACAAATTCGTAATTTGGAGCATTCTCAATATCCTTTAAATTTTCAAGATTTCCTGCATATGTTAACTTATCTAAATTAACTATTCTATAATCGGGATATTTGTTTACAAAAAGTCTTACCACATGCGAACCTATAAATCCTGCACCACCGGTTATTAAAATTGATTTATTTATCATTATGTTATTTTTTATTTTGAATATACTTTTCCCAGTTCCATGCCGAAAGCAAAGTTTCTTCCAAACTTATTTCTGCTTTCCAGCCTAACTCCTCATTTGCAAATTTTGTATCAGCATATACCGATTCCACATCTCCGGTACGTCTGCCAACAATCTTATATTTTAATTTTTCGCCTGTTGCTTTTTCAAATGCATTTACTATTTCGAGCACCGAAGAACCTTTTCCTGTTCCTAAATTAAAAAATTCAAAATTGCTTTTACATTTATCTTCCAGCATTCTTTTTACCGAAACCACATGTGCTTTTGCCAAATCAACAACATTAATATAATCACGAACTGCTGAACCATCCGAAGTGTTATAATCATCACCAAAAATTTTTAACTCGTCCCTAAGTCCAATAGCTGTTTGAGTTATAAACGGCACTAAATTATTTGGAACCCCAATAGGCAATTCTCCAATCAGAGCTGAAGGATGTGCTCCTATAGGATTAAAATATCTTAAAGCAATAGCCCTAAGATTTGGATTTACACTTATAATATCTTTAATAATCTCTTCTGATATTTGCTTTGTGTTACCATATGGCGAATTAGCAAGTTTTATTGGTGCCTGTTCGGTAACCGGCAACTCATCAGGTTCTCCATAAACAGTACACGATGATGAAAACACAATATGTGGAACATCGTATTCAATCATTCCATTTAAAAGATTCATTAACGAAACCAGATTATTCTGGTAATACATTAATGGTTTTTCGACTGACTCCCCTATTGCTTTATAAGCTGCAAAGTGAATAATTGCGTCTAGTTTCTTATATACTTTGAAAAAATTATCTAAACGTTCCTTATCACAAATATCAAACTGTTCGAAATATGCTCTTCGTCCGGTAATTTCTGCTATTCCATTTAAAACAGATTTTTCGGAATTTGAAAGATTATCAATAATTACAACATCAAAACCTTCATTCATTAGTTCTACAACAGTATGTGAACCAATGTATCCTGTACCTCCTGTTACCAGTACTAATTTATTCATTTATCAATTCATATTTAATGGTTTGCTAATTTAAACATATAATTTCGAAATCAATAATTAAAAAAGTTAAGAACCGTTAATGAAATGTTCATTAATAGAGTATTCGATACTATTGGTCAAAACAGAATTTTCTATATATTTGCTTCAATTAATTAAAAACATTGAAAATAAAGGATTACATAAAGGAATTATTGTTTACAAATCAGGGAGTTATAATTCCCGGATTAGGAGGATTTGTATCTGAATATGAACCTGCTGCTTTTGATGTTAATGAAAATAAATTCCTCCCTCCTTCGAAAAAAATATTATTTAATCCAGAATATTCATATCACGATAATCTTTTAATTAAGTTTATATCAAAAAAGGAAAAAATTGATATTGAAAAGTCAAAATCTTTACTAAGTGATTTTGTAAAAGAAATTAAAGCAAAACTCAAAAAAGGAGAAAAAATAGATTTCCCGGAAATTGGCACCTTAACTAAAACCGTTAAAGGTGAAATTCACTTTAAACAAAATACAGAATCTAACTTTCTTACTGATTCTTTTGGATTAAAGAGTGTAAAAACCAAACGAATTTTAAATCAGCAATCTGCAATTAAAACAGCCAAACCGGTTAAACAAAAAAAATCTTATAAAAAACTCATATTAATAGGAACATCTGCAATTGTATTTCTTCTTCTAGTTGCAGCAAGCTGGTATTTTACTAATAGATTTACCGATTTCAGCATTCTTTCTTTTAATGATGATACTGAATTTCTGGCAGCTGATAATACACTTAAAAATATCACGGAAATAAATCTTGATAGCATTGCAAAGGCTGATAGCATAAATGCCTTAATTGTACAATCGATTGATGAGAATACAGACAAAAAAGATGCTTTGTTTTATAAGGAACCTGATAAAACACCTGCTCATCCGACAGGCGAGGAACCTAAACCAAAATATTCGGAATTTCATATTATTGCCGGAAGTTTCAAAAGAATGACAAACGCCGAAAGGTTTTCTTCAGAGTTAAAAAATAAAGGGTATAATCCTGAAATAATTCAGTCAGGCGAAAATCTTATTAGAATAGCAATTTTTTCTTATTCAGATGAAACAGAAGCTTTAAAAAAGCTTTATAAACTACGTGAAACTTCAGGAATTAAATCGGTTTGGATTTTAAAATCCATTTAGCTTATTTGCAATATCCTCACCTTTAGATA
>JAUVLS010000137.1 GCA_030600625.1 Bacteroidales bacterium | reverse complement strand
AGTTTCAAAATCGAAACGAAATATGTTTCCGGTTATTGATGATGAAGGAATACTGATAGGTATTATTCTGATGGACCATATTCGTGAAATTATGTTTGAGAAAGATATGTATGATACAACTATGGTTAGTAATTTAATGATTTTACCTCCTGCTTATATTGCTTATAAAGATACCATGAAAGATGTTATTGAGAAATTTGAAACAACCGGGGCATGGAACTTACCGGTAATTGATAATGCAAAATATATAGGTATGGTATCTAAATCGAAATTATTTTCAGCATACCGAAATCTTTTACTTGAAATTTCAGATGAATAATGTAAATGGTTATAAGCAGTTCTAAGGTTAATAATCAAAAATATAAATAGTTATTTTTTTTGAATCATAAATTTTTGTAGATTTATCTTAATTTAAAATAACGTAATAATTATTTGGATTAAATTTAAATTACAAACATTATCTTTATTAATATAACCTTAAAAATTAAATGTTATGGATAACAAGAGTTTTAATTTTAACAAATTTTTCCAAGATTCAAAAAAAGTACTTTTATCTCCTAAGGAATATTTTTCTACAATGGAAATTACTGGAGGGATGGGAGAGCCTATCATTAAAGTATTAATATATGGTGCAATAGCAGGTGTTTTTGCATTGCTTTGGAGCCTATTAAACTTATCAGAAGTTTCAGGTTTATTTGGAGGAGCTGTTGGTTTTCTTGCTCTCATATGGTCAATTGTTGCTGCTGTTATTGGTGTATTTATTGGAGGAGTAATCGTTTTAATTATTTCATCAATTTGTAAAGGAAATTCAGAGTTTGAACCTGGTATGAGAGTTGCCGCTGCGTTAATGGTAATTATGCCAATAAGCGCATTCTTTGGTTTCTTAGGTGGTATTCATCTTCTTAGTTCTGTTATTAGTCTTGCAATTAACTTGTATGCATTGTATTTATTATATATTGCTGTTACTATTACACTTAAAGGTACTGATAAGCCTGCAAAAATAGTTTCTTATGTTTTAGGAGGTTTGCTGGTATTATTTTTTGTTATTGGATTAGGAACAAGATCAGCTGTAAATAAATATTCTAATGAGGTTGATAAAGTATTAGAAGAATACCAAGAAGCGGCAGAAGATGCAGCAAAAGAGCTTAAGAAAGCTGTAGAAGATGCAGAGGATTAGTTAGTATATTGGAAAGTTATACCAATTCTTCTTCAAAGTGTCGTCCCGTTTAAATCGGGATGGTACTTTAAAGTCTAGAATGGTTAATGCCGTTATATATTCAATCCATATTTGTTTTTCACAAATATGGCATTTTGAATAATAAACGGTATAATAGTAAAATGGTACTAAAAAAGCCGGAGTAAATCCGGCTTTAGTATGTTATTTATTTTATTTCTTTTTCAATCCATCCTGAGCGATCAGGAGCGTCTGGAGATTTTGGTTTCTTTACAGGATTTTCTTCCAATTCTTTCAATAAAACTTTAACCGCTTCTTCAATGCTAGGATCAATTCCTTTTGCGGTTAAATGTGGTTCATCGATAACTTCAATATCCGGATATACTCCGATACCTTCAATTATCCATTCTTCATTTTCATCAAATACACCGAATCTTGGAACTGCAATATAACCACCATCAACTAGTCCTGCATTACCGCTAATACCAACTAATCCACCCCATGTTCTGGTTCCAATAAGAACTCCTAATCCTTTCTTTTTGAAATAATAAGGAAAGGCATCTCCACCCGATGATGAATATCCGTTAATTAACATAACTTTTGGACCATCATGAGCAATAGTAGGGGATTTCATAGGATGTAAACCGTTTCTGTGCCAGTAGCTTAAAGTTTTACGATCAAGCATGTCGACCATATTTTCAGGAATAAAACCACCACCGTTAAAGCGTTCATCTATAATTAATGCTTCTTTGTTATGATAAGCATACATTCCACGATGTAGTTCGTAATTACCTTCTACTGCAGTATTTGGAACATGAATATAACCAATTCTTCCACCAGAAAGTTTATCAACCATAGCACGACGTGTTTCAACCCAATCTAAATAGAATAATTTCAATTCACTGCTTATAGTTTTTACGGTATAAGTTTTAGCTCCCGTTTCTGATGGAGTAGAATTAACAGTTATTTCGATATGTTTATCTGCCGTATTTTCAAGGAAAATATAAGGATTATCAGCTAATGTTACATTATTCCCATTCAGGTTAATTAAATAATCTCCTTCTTTAATATTTATACCTTGTTCAGTTAAAGGAGATTTACGAGCATCATTCCAGTTTTCGCCTTTGTAAATTTTCGAAATGATATAGCGATTTGCATTTTCATCAGTTTTAAATTCTGCTCCTAATAAACCACCATCAATGCGTTTTACTCTTTCAAAATCGCCATAATTATCATAAGCATGACCTGTATTCGATTCTGCAACAATTTCACAGAAAATATAGTCTAAATCGGCTCTGTGGCTTACATAAGGTAATAATTGAGCATATTTGACTTTTAAACCGGCCCAATCGATATTATGTAAGTTTGAAACATAAAAGTAATCTCTAAAAATTCTCCATCCATCGGTATAAATCTGTTCCCATTCTTTTTTAGGATCAATTTTCATTTCTACATTACTCAAATCTAATTTGCCATCACCAGCTTTTTGTTTTGGTGAAATTTTTACAATACCATAATCACCTTTTGTTGTATAAAGCATTTTTTTACCATCAGCAGATAGTATTGCCCATCTGACATCAGATATAATTAACTCGTCTTTTTCTTCTGAAATATCATATTTATGCAATCCGTCTTCAGCACCATATAGAATTCCACCTTCAACTGCTTTAAGAAATCTGTAATTTCCGTCAGCAATTGGTAAATCCATTATTCTATCAGCAATACCGTCAAAATCAATTTTAATATTTAGCTTATCTTTTTCGGGTTCATCATTGTTTTTTTTATCTTTTTTACCTTTTTTGTCTTTTGATGAATCTTCAGCTTTTGCAGTTACAACATCATTTTTGAATTTAAACAGCTTTGGACTATCTTTTCTTAAAGCCAATGCATAAATTCTGGTTGCCTTGTCGTATAAGTATGTAAACTCAAAGCTTGAAAAATTAAGATTAAAATCACGATTTGATAAGAAGAAAATATAATCACCGCATTTCGAGAAAACAGGACTGTTATCAGCAAAAGTATCATCGGTTAACTTGTGATTCTGACCCGTAGCAAGATTGTAAACCCAAATTGCACTATTACTATTTTCGCTATCATTGGTATAGGTAATCCATTTTGAATCCGGTGAAAAACTGTAATCTCTGATTTCATTAGAATAAGCACTTGCAACAACTTTTATTGTACCCGTAGCAATATCAATATATTGCAGTTTTAAAGTACGATCAGAAAATAATAAATATTTACTGTCTGGCGACCATATAGGATCATATTTCCATGCTTTTGAGTTAAAAGTTAACTGTTTGGCTTTAGCTCCTTCTTTATTTTCTAAAAGATAAATTTCGTATTCACCGCTTGCATCAGATATGTAAGAAATATATTTCCCGTTTGGTGACCATGCCGGAGACATTTCACGAATACCTTGAGTTTTGGTAAGGTTTATTGTAAAACCGTTTTCGGCTGGAACAGAAAAGATATCACCACGGGCATCAAATAAAGCACGTTTCCCACCTGGTGATATTGCAGCACCTTCGATGAAATCACTTACGTTTTTAAAATACGGAAGAATGTTTGGATTGTCGAAACTTATATTAACGCTTACTTTCTCAGTTTTTCCGGTTTCAACATTTAGTTTATAAATGTGTCCGCCATTTTCATAAGCAATCATTCCGTTTTCGCCTGAAGGCCACATTACATCAAATTCAGAATGACTTGTAATCTGTTTTGTTTCTTTGGTGTCCAGATCGTAACTATAAATGTTTAAAGTTAAATCTCTGTCGGAAGCAAAGTATATTTTGTTTTTATACCAAACAGGGATTTGATCAGTTCCAACAAAATCAGTTATCTTTTCCGATAGATCGTTTTGTAAATCATAAATATAAATGTCAGAAGCACGGCCACCTTTGTAACGTTTCCATGTTCTGAATTCGCGACTAATTGGAGTATAACATATTTTTGAAGCATCGGGTGAAAGTACACCAAAACCGCCATCAGTTATTTGTAATGGCTTTTCTAAACTACCATCAATACTAACTAAAAAGTATTTCCCATTTCGTTTTCCAAAAGGAGTTCTATTTCCTCTAATCAGAACATTCTTGCTATCTGGTGTCCAGTCTAAAATAACATTATCGAAACCACCTCGCGGAGGCATTTCTCCAACATCGTTATAAAAAGTTAATTGTTGAGGAATTCCTCCTGTTGCTGGCATAACATACACCTGTCTACTACCTGAATATTCTGCAGAAAATGCAATCCAATTTCCATCAGGAGAAATTCTTGGGAATAATTCTAATCCTTTATGTGATGTTAGTCTGATAGCATCTCCACCGTTTACACCAACTGTCCAGATATCGCCTGCATATACAAAAGCTATCAAATTATTATTAATATCAGGGAATCGCAATAAGCGGGCATCTTTTTGGGCCTTGGTTGAAAGTGCTGTAAACACAATTAGTAAGGCTATTGCTGAAAGTTTAATTCTAATTTTATGCATATTTAATTGTTTTGATTTGATTATATAGACTAAATAAATTACGAATCGATTAATTTGAAAAATAAAATTTTATTTTCGGTTTGCTTTTGTAAAAAATGTCTAAAAAACATAACGAAGATAAAGAAAAAATTCTTGAAGCATTAGATTTAAATAAGATATGCTTGGTTCTTATATATTGAAAATATTACAATGGTATTAATGCTCACAAATTAGTTTTCGTAAATCCATAATAAGGCACGAACTTACAATTTCATTTTTTTCAATGCTTTCATTAAGTCCTTCTCATTCATTATTAACAGCTTTAGCTACAATACCAATAGCATTAGTCCTTTCAATCCATTGTTTAACCGACATTGTAAATCTATTTACTCCGGTTTCTTGCATAATTACACCGA
>JAUVLS010000263.1 GCA_030600625.1 Bacteroidales bacterium | reverse complement strand
GATTTGTAAAAACACAACCCGAATCAATGTTAAATACATTATTAATTTTATTTAAAATTTGGGATTTTATTTGATCGAACGGTACAGGAGTATGACCATGAATTATTTTTTTTGCTTTTGTGATTTTCGAATTATATTGTTCTTCTCTTGTCCATATCATCGTTTCAAAATCAGTAAATGGATATTTAAGTTTAAAGTTAAATCCTGCATGAACAATATAATAATCATCAAGTTCGATAAAATAGGGTAGTGAAGTAAGAAAACGAAAATATTTTTCAGGTATTAAATTTTTTACAGTTTTATTTAAATCAGCCATAGCATTAAAACTTCTTATGGTATGTTCAGCTCCGTTAAAGCTCCAGTTTGAGTCTGTGATTTTTTGATTATACGTATATGCATGTATCAGCATTTGTTCATGGTTTCCGCGAACAGATGTCATTTTAAACCCACTGTTTTTTAATTCTAAAATATAATCAATTACAGCTTTTGAATTTGGCCCACGATCAATAAAATCTCCAACAAAATAAAGCTCAGGATGTTTATGAATTAGACATATTTGACGAATAAGTTCTTTGAGAGTTTTAATACATCCATGTATGTCGCCAATACAATACCTCATTTTCTGAAATTTTTAATAAAATACATATTAAATTGACATTTGTCAAGAATATATAGAATTTAAATTTCGTTTAATACCAATTCTTCTTCAAAGTGTCGTCCCGTTTAAATCGGGATGGTACTTCGAAGTCTAGAATGGTTAATGCCGTTATATATTCAATCCATATTTGTTTTTCACAAATATGGCTCCCGATGATTATCGGGATTGAATAATAAACGGTATAATTGGATTTTTAACCAATGTTTTTTTGTAATTAAAAGAGCGGAATTAATAAAAAACAGCAATTCGCTTATAGCGATATTGCTGTTTTTTATCTTAAAAATTAAAAATTAGTAATATAAATATCGTTTAATTTTTTTTGTTGCAGTTTTTACAAAAGGAACTGTATGCGGAACAACAGAGTGTATTCTCGAAAATTTATTTACTCTTGAGTTAACATAATCTTGTAATTCAGTCTTTAATTCTTCGGCTTTTTTCCTGGCATAATCAACAGCTTCTTCTTTAAAATGTTGAAATTGTTTTTCCAGTTCTTCGTAATTGAAATGTACTAATGCAACTAACTTTCCTTTCTGTTCAACAACGATTGATTCTAGAACGTATCTGAAATTATTTATAACAGATTCAATTTCTTCAGGATAAATATTTTCGCCACTGGCGCCTACAATCATATTTTTAATTCTCCCCTTAAGAAACAGGAAGTTGTCTTTGTCAAAATAACCAAGATCTCCGGTTTTTAACCAACCATCATGAGTTAAAACGTCTTTAGTTAGTTCCGGTTCCTTATAATATCCTTTCATGATATTATCACCTTTGGCCCATACTTCGCCTTCACCAGTTTTAGGATCAGCATTATTGATTTTAATTTCAATACCTTCCATTACCGGTCCAATTGCTCTAAACTTTGAAATTCTTGCGTTTGATCCTGAAAGCAAAGGAGCAGATTCTGTTAATCCATATCCTATGGCATAAGGGAATTTAGCTTCTCTTAAAAACTTTTCAACCACAGGGTCGAGCGCTGCACCTCCAATACCAAAAAATTCTAATTTACCACCAAATGTTTCTAATAATTTTTTGCCTGCTAACTTATTTAAGGCTTTTCTTATAAATGACAATTTATATAAAATAGCCAGAATTTTACTATTTGTAAATTTAGGTAAAACCTGGTTTCTATAGATTTTTTCTATTATCATTGGCACACTAAAAATATGTGTAGGTTTTACTTTTTGCATTGCCGGTATTAGCGCATTTGGAGTAGGAGGTTTTTCAAGATAATATACCGATGCTCCTTGCAAAATAGGAACTACTAATCCTAAAGTGTTTTCATAAGAATGCGATAATGGCAATATTGAAAGAAAACGATGTCGTGATTTTACTTGTTCAACTGAAAGACTCTGTACAGCATCAAAAACAATATTTTTGTGTGTTAACATCACACCTTTTGATTTTCCAGTAGTTCCCGATGTATATATGATAGATGCCAGATCAGATTCTTCGATTATGAAGTTATTCTTATAATTGATGTTTGCTGTTGTTGACTTAGTTTTTACTATTTCAAAATCATCGGTATAAATGATTGTTTCAAGCAGATTAACAGGCAAATGTTCAATTTTAGGATACATTAATTTAGAAATAAACATTGCTTTGGGTTCGGAATGTTCTATTATATTCTGAATCTCATCTTTATGAAAATCAGGTAATAAAGGAACAGCAATAGCTCCAATAGACGTAATGGCAAAAAAGGCAACTCCCCAGTTAGGCATGTTCCTGCTTAAAATTGCTACTTTGTCTCCTTTTGTAATTCCTTGACCGATAAGTACTTTTTTAATCTTTTCGATTTCGGAGTTAAGATCGTTATACGTAAACGATTCTTCATTTACATACGATAAAGCTATATTCTCACCATAAAGTTTAAAGCTGTTTTGCAATAAAGATGGTAATGTTTGATTTTCTAGTTTATTCATAATTATTTAATATGAAGTAAGTTAAAATCATACGGTTGTGAATACTTTTTATTCACATATTTAGATAGTTAAGTGTTGTCAAAAGTAGTATTTAATATTATTAAAGGAAATTATATGTTAATTAAATATTAACAATCTTAATTTAAAAATGTTTACTCGGCTATTTTGGTTTCAACGGGAACAAGGGCTACTAAAGAAATGGATAAAGCTGATGCAATAGTGAAACCGGTGGGAGACGCAATAATTTAGTAATCGACAGAATTATAATTTTTGAATAATATAGTGGTGTCCAGATAGGAGTCAGATTAATTTAAAAAACTTTATATATATTTAGAAATAAATAGATTTGATTATTTTTGACTTTAATTAAATGAATTTTAATATGGAAAATATAAAAGCATTTCAAGACTATTATCCTGATCACTTAAGCCACTGCTACGGTTGTGGAAATCTAAATGAACATGGATATCAAATAAAAACTGTTTGGGATGGTGATGAAACTTTAAGTACATTCACT
>JAUVLS010000008.1 GCA_030600625.1 Bacteroidales bacterium | reverse complement strand
ACTCGCTTCCAGTGAGCGACCAACTCTTTCTGGGTAGGATTGTTTACCTACGGGTTTACTAAAAGGCGTTTCATACTATTTATATTAATAATTCCGTTTAATCCCCACCTTATGGACTTGCACGGCGCAACTTAAATCCGCAACAAACCACTTAATGGACTGATAGTCACGGGGTGACTTGACAAGAAAAGATATGCATAACAACCTTTATATCATTTAGTCACCCCGTGACTTGTAGATTTCAGGGAGTTATAATGTAGTATAATTATTAAGCTAATTTAAAAAACAGATTTCGGAAGTTTTAAAAACTTCCGAAATCTTGTTAATTCTTATTAATTTATATTTTCAACGCATAAGACTTCCTCACGGCAGTTAAAAATGTACGTTGAACTATTTTGTCGAATACCGATCTTTATCTTCAAAGAAGTCCATTAATTGAGTAGCTTTTTTAAAGTTTGCAGAATGCTTAACTCCTGAAGGAATGAAATAACGGCCCCCGTTTTTGTATGTTTTAGTAACACCATCAATAGTAAGATCCATTTCTCCTTCAAAAACAACGCCCCATTGAGCACCATGCGAATGTTCTGCAACAACACCAATAGGTTCTATTGTAAAAAATACTATTTGATGATCTTTACCCTGAAATAATTTACCTTGTACTCCTTTAAATGGAATATCTGCATCCGGAAGGTTTTGTATCATCTCCGGATATATTGAATCATTAAAGTCTTTCATTATAATAGTTTTAGTTTATGTATATTAACATCTTAATGCTGTTATATGAATCTTATCTTTAGTTTCTATAAAACTATAATTCTATCTTCCCTTATTTTAATCAACATACGGGTTAACCCGTATGTTAACTATAATTATTACCTTTTTGAATTATGCTCATAATTCTATTTTTCCCTCCTCTACCAATTTTAATTTTTTACTAATAAGTGCTATCAGTTGGCTAACAGCAGTCATTGCATTTGCAGTTTCAGGATTAATAGTTTTTTGCTGTAAACGAAGCATTAATAAACCATACAAACCATTAAAACAAGCCTCAATTTCATTTTCAACGGTTCCCTTTGATTTATTCATCAATTCGGTAATACCTATTTTTGCTTTATTATAAACTTCAATATAATCTAATTGATCAGGTGATTTTATCAATTGCAAATGCAATTCATATAAATCATTTATTGTATTTTGGATAAATTGCAAATGACCAGATTCTGTTTTATTTTCCTCTTTCATCAAATCAATTAGTCCGGCATACCAATCTGTAATTTCTTTTTTAACAGACTCAGGTTGGTCAAATCTATCAACAATATTTTTATTTATCTCGTCGATATTGAGATTATAAGCACGAATTAAGTCTTCTATTTGCCACATATATAATATGTACTCAGCAATATTCTCTTGTTTTTTTTGTTTTGCAATTATCATAAACAATTAACTTTGGTTTAATTCTAAAACTGATATAAATACTTTTAATTAGGTTTTAACGAGTAATTGGAATACTAGAATATTGGAAACATGGAATTAAAATTTTCATTATTCCAAATATCCAACAATCCAGTTTATATAATAAATCATATCAAATTTAAAACATCGTATTAGATTTTCTTTTTTAACTCGTCTATAAGTCTGCGTTCTTTTTTTGTCGGGCGACCAACACCTCTATCCCAAATTTCAAATCCTGTAAATCTTTTCATGTCCAGTTTTAGCTTTTCCTCTTCTGGTGTAATATCTTCAATATAATCTACTACAACTTTAGCAGACTGTCTTTTGCCTAGCAAGCCTTTAACCTTGAACTGATATATAACAGGAGGGCGTTTAATAAAAACTATTTCTCCAATTTTTATAATACGAGAAGGTTTTACCTGAATATCATCAATTAGTACACGTCCTTTTTTGCAAGCTTCCGAAGCCTGACTTCTTGTTTTAAAAATCCGAACAGCCCATAGCCATTTATCTATACGCAAGTTTTCTTCGTGTTCCATAATAAAATAGCAATATAAAATTTGAAATCAAAATTAGGAATTAAAAAGAAGGAAAAAAATAATAAAGTTCTACCTGTTATTATATTCATTCATTGTATTTGCAATACCAACAGTTCCAAAACTTTGAATTATTTCAATTGCCAAATCAATTTTCTCAGGAAGTTTTTCTTTATTTTCATCAGTCCAGGGGCTTAAAACATAATGCGACTGTGCTCCTTTAGGGTAATCATTTCCGATACCGAATCGTAATCGGGCATAATTTTGATGTCCCAAAGCAAAATTTATATCCTTTAATCCATTATGGCCTGCATCGGCTCCTCTGGGGCGTAATCTTAAAGCTCCAAAAGGTAAGGCAACATCATCAACCAAAACCAATAATTTTTCCGTATGAAGTTTTTCTTTTTGTAACCAGTAGTTTACAGCCTTACCACTCAGATTCATAAATGTGGTTGGCTTAATAAGGACAAAAGTTCTTCCCTTGTATTTATATTCAGCACGAAAAGCATAACGTCGGTCCTGAAAAGAAATATTGGATACATTAGCTAATGCATCCAATATTTTAAAACCAATATTATGTCGAGTATTTATATACTCACTTCCAATATTTCCTAAACCGACAATAAGGTATTTCAAACCAATTATCTGTTTAAATTATTTTAAATACTATTTAGCAGCTTTTTCTGCAGGAGCAGCATCACCACGTTTTTCTGAAGTAGCAGCTTCTCCTTCTGCACCTTCTGCACCTTCTTCTCCTTCAGCGCCTTCTTCACCTTCTTCTCCTTCTTCACCTTCTTCTTCAACTACTACAGCACGAGCAGTTTTAACAATTACTAAAACAGCGTTTTCAGGCTCTAGAAATTCAAGTCCATCAATTTTAAGGTCAGCAACCTTTATTGATTGTCCAATTGCCAAATCACTAATATCAACTTTTATTTCATCAGGTAAAACGTTTGTTAATCCGCTCACTTTAACCTTTTTCATCTTTTGAACTAATCTGCCACCATTTAAAACACCTATTGCAGATCCTTCTAATATAACCGGCATTTTAATCCAAACAGGTACTTTTTCATCAACCTGAAAAAAGTCTGCATGAATAATTTTATCAGTTACCGGATGAAACTGAATATCTCGTAAAACTGCTTGATATACTTTACCGTCAATATCAATATTAACAATGTAAGCATTTGGTGTATAAACTATTTCTTTAAAAGAATTCTCATGAGTATGAAAATGAACATTTTTTCCATTACCATACAGTACACAAGGGATCTGATCTTGTTTTCTTAAACTTTTAGAAGTTGTCTTCCCTACTGTTTCTCTTAAACTACCTTTTACTTCAATTGATTTCATTTATTTTTTAATTACGTGCTACTCAGAATAATACTAAAAATTTTAAAAGCTTCTTATTCCCCATCACACTTTTTTACAATGTGCTTTATATTTTGGTGTGCAAATGTATAACATTAAACTATAAAACTCGAACTTATCGACTGATAATTATATACTTTATTAATTACATCAGCAAAAACATCTGCAACAGAAAGAACTTTTATCTTATCAGATATAGGTTTTATTGGTAATGAATCTGTAACAACAACTTCTGTTATTTTCGAATCATTAATCCTCTCGTATGCAGGACCGGATAAAACTGCATGTGTAGCAATAACCCTAATACTCAGAGCTCCCTTATCCATCATCATGTCAGCTGCTTTAGTAATAGTACCGGCTGTATCAATCATATCGTCAAGAATAACCACATTTTTACCTTCAACATCACCTATAACCGTAAGCTCACCGATAACATTTGCTTTTTTTCTTGATTTATGACAAATCACCATTGGTGTTTCTAAAAATTTTGAGTATGCATTTGCTCTTTTTGTTCCACCCATATCAGGAGCTGCAATAACTAAATTCTCAATATTTAAGCTCTTAATATACGGTACAAATATAGATGATGCATAAAGATGATCAACAGGCACATCAAAAAATCCCTGAATCTGGTCGGCATGTAAATCTAATGTCATTATGCGATCAACACCGGCAGCAGTAAGCAAATTAGCAACTAATTTGGCTCCAATTGAAACTCGTGGTTTATCTTTCCTGTCCTGACGTGCAAAACCAAAATATGGCATTACAGCAACAACTTTATATGCTGATGCTCGTTTCGCTGCATCAATCATAAACAAGAGTTCCATTAAATTATCTGCCGGAGGAAATGTAGACTGAATAATAAAAACATATGACCCACGAACAGTTTCTTCGTAAGAGGTTTGGAATTCACCATCACTAAATTCAAGAAATGCAGTACTACCTAATTCAATACCATACTCCTTTGCAATTTTTTCTGCAATATAACGAGATTTCGTTCCTGAAAAAAGCTTAATTTGAGGCTGAACACTCATTGTTTCTAATTTTCAATATTTATAATTCTTTTTGAATTCGCAAAGTTAAAAATATCATTTTATTTTTCATTGTCTTTACGAGGAAATTTGTGGAATGAATTTAAGATTTTACTATATCATTTATTCTACCAATATAATCAAGTATTTCTATCTTTCCTTTTTTTTGTTCAGCCGATGTAACAAATATGTCAGGTAATGCTTCCCACTCTTTTAACATTTCCTTTTTATAATTTTTAATGTTTTTATTGATAGCCGAACTCGAAAGCTTGTCTGCTTTAGTAAAAACCATTGCAAAAGGAATTTGTTTTTCTCCTAGCCAACGCATAAAACCTAAATCGTTTTTTTGTGGTTCATGTCTTGAATCTAACAAAACAAAAAGACACATCAGATTTTCCCTGTTTAAAGCATACTCATTTATAAGCTTATTAAAATCTTTGCGCATTGATTTTGCTACTTTGGCATATCCATAGCCGGGAAGGTCAACTAAATACCAACTGTCATTTATTATGAACTGATTTATTAATTGTGTTTTACCAGGGCTTCGCGAAGTTTTAGCAAGCTTTTTCTTTTCAAATAACATATTAATCAGTGAAGATTTTCCAACATTTGACCTGCCAACAAATGCATGTTCCGGCACTTGTGTCTTTGGGCAATCTTTATAACTCACATAACTTGAAACAAACTCTGCTGATTTTATTTCCATTATAAATAATTTTTAAAGTCCAAATTACAAATGAAAGTCCCTATTTAAAAAAGACAGACAACATAGCTGCAACACCAAAAACGATAATTAATATCCCTGCTATTTTATTTATCCACCATAATTGTTTTAAACGAAAGTGTTTTCTGAAAAAATCAATGAAAAAAGTAAGAGTTGACCACCATAGTGTTGCACCTAAAAATACACCTAAAATAATTAGAGAAGATTTTAAAGAACTATCATTAGAGGTAACCATCCCAATACCTGCAAATGCTGCCACAAAAAGAAATACTCCTAAGGGATTTGACAGCGTGAGAAATAACACTGAAAAATAGTCTTCTATAAGTTTGTTCTTCTTTCTTCTGTGTTTTCGAATTTGCTTTATTGGATTTGTATTGAAAATTTTGGTTCCCAGAAATATTAGAACACCACCGCCTATTAATTGAATAAGAAACTGCTGTTCTTCAATAAAATTAATAATATATGTTAATCCTAAGGCTGCAACTAATGCAAAAAACATGTCAACGGTTGCCGCTCCCATTCCTGATATTAAACCAGAATACCTTCCCTTATTTATTGTTCTTTGAATACATAAAACACCAACGGGTCCTAATGGTATCGAAGCTAAAAATCCAACAATAAGTCCTTTTATTAAAAATTCTACTCCCACAATACTATATTCTAATCAACATTTTTAATAATCTGTATTTTTCACCAGCAATTTGGGTTCCAGCATTTCAAATATGGAATATTTTATGCCTTCTCTACCAAAACCTGAATTTTTTATTCCACCGTAAGGCATATGATCCACTCTAAAAGTAGGTACATCATTAATAATTACGCCTCCAACTTCCAGTTCATTATATGCCTGATTCATTTCATCAATTCCATTGGTAAAAACACCAGCTTGTAATCCATATTCTGAATCATTAACATTCTTAACAGCATCACTAAAGTCAGTGTATTTTTCGATTGTAACAACAGGGCCAAATACTTCCAATGAGCAAACTTTCATTTCGTTTTTTGTATTTGTAATAATAGTTGGTTCAAAATATGTCTTATTTCTTTTTCCACCAAATAAAACTTTAGCTCCATCTTTAACGGCCTCATTTACCCATTCCTCAACACGCAAAGCATTCTCTTCATCAATCATAACAGATATATCAGTTGCAGGATTATCAGGTGCACCAAATTTTAGTTTTTTTGTTCCTTCTATGAATTTATCCACAAACTTTTCGAAAATACTTTCCTGAACATATATTCTTTGTACATGAATACAAACTTGTCCTGAATATGCAAAACCTCCAACTAAACACTTTTTAACAGCTAGATCAATATCAGCTTGATTTGAAACAATTACACCCGCATTACCACCTAACTCCAGCGCAATTTTCTTTTTACCTGCATTTGCTTTCATTTTCCAGCCAACAGCAGGTGATCCTGTAAATGAAAGCATTTGAATTCTATCATCTGTAACTAATTGATTTCCGGCTTCCCGATCCATAGGAAGAACTGAAAAAGCCCCTTTTGGCAAATCAGTATTGTCTATTATTTTAGCCAGTTCTAATACAGATAAAGGTGTTGAACGTGCCGGTTTTATTATAATTGGGTTGCCTGCGGCAATAGCCGGGGCAATTTTATGTACTGCCAGATTCAATGGAAAATTAAAAGGTGCAATTCCTGCAATTAATCCAACCGGAAAATATTTAACTAAGCCCTCTTTTCCTTCCCCTGCAGGAGTCCAGTCAATTGAAAAATATTCTTTAGGCAATCGTTTCGACTCTTCGGCAGCAACAGTAAAAACCTGTATTGCTCTATCGATTTCACCTAGTGCATATTTTAATGGTTTACCTGCTTCCTTAGACAGCGTTAAAGCAAGTTCTTCTTTCTTTTCAGAAATTCTGCCTACAATATCATTTAATATTTTATATTTCTGATAAGAAGGCAAATCACGCATTATACTTTTAACTTCTAATGCTTTATTAATAGCGTTTTCCAGCTCCTTTTTTCCCGCTAAATAAGTTTCCCCAACCACTGAATTATCAAATGGATTAGTAACAACTAATTTTTGATCTGTTTTAATAAATTTTCCTGCTATATATAATTTATAATCATTCATACGTTTAGCCTCATAAAAACAAATGCAAAATTAGCTTTTTTGATAAAGATTCCTATATAGTGCCAGTAATAAAACTCTACAAAATTTGAAATGTTTCTTTTGGCGATATTTTCAGTGTTCTTGCAAGCACTATTTAAATTAATGATCTGTTTACAAAAAGATGAAACATGATATCAAATAAATTGTTAATTTATATCTTATCTTTATGCCTTTAATTTTAAAATATGTACAAAATAAATTTAAATAATAAGGTCTGGCAGTTGGTAACACTTATCTTTCTTTCATTAATTTGGGGAAGCAGTTTTATCCTTATGAAAAAAGGACTTCGCTCTTATAGTCATGACCAGGTAGCTGCTTTAAGAATTTTTATTTCTTTTTTGGCATTCTTACCCTTTGGGATAAAAAATTTAAAAAAAGTAAGTAAAGAGAATATATATTCATTACTAATTGTTGGATTTATTGGATCAACAATACCTGCATTCCTGTTTACAAAAGCCCAGACAAATATTGATAGTGCTTTAGCAGGGATACTAAACTCTATTACTCCTTTATTTACTTTAATAATTGGATTGATTTTTTATAAAAGTACCGCTAAACTTATTAATGCTGTTGGTATTTTTTTAGGATTAATTGGGGCCTTAGGCTTGATTATGTATACTTCAAGTAACAGTAATATTTTAGGTAATGTAAATTATTATAGTCTTTATGTGGTATTAGCAACAATTTGCTATGGAATAAATGTAAATCAGGTAAAATATAAAATCAAAGGATTAAATGGATTAGAGCTAACCTCAATGGCTTTTATGTTTGTTGGTCCTTTTGCCGGAATATATCTACTCTTTACTGATTTTTCATTTGCATTATCAACAAACGACTACATGCTAAACCTTGGATACATAGCTATTCTTGCAGTTATTGGAACTGTTATGGCTTTAGTAATTTTTAATACTTTAATTCAATATACATCAGCACTTTTCGGGGCCTCTGTAACTTATATAATTCCAATATTTGCTATAGCGTGGGGAATTTTTGACGGCGAAAAACTTACAATTATTCAATTTTTATGGATTGGTTTAATTCTTACCGGTGTGTACCTGGTTAATAAGCGAAAACAAAAATGAAACAGACTATGTCTGTGATAATCCCGATAGTTATCGGGAGAGACACTCACGAACATAATTAAAATTCATGTGACACAATTTCAGGGCAAATCACAATTTTTGAACTAATGAAAAAATCATCACGTTTTATTTTAGTAATTTTAAGTAGCATTTTGCTAACACTTCCATGGTATCAGCAATTTTCAGGATTAATTATTTTAGTTGCTCTGGTTCCATTGTTATTTGTCGAAGATTATATTTATCAAACCGGCGAAAATAATAAATCTATTATTCTTATAGGATATTCTGCACTGACCTTTGCAATTTGGAATATTCTGACGACATATTGGGTCCATAATGCAGCATTTATAGGTGTGGTTGTTGCAGTAATTGTAAATACTATTTTAATGACAACAACATTCTGGATGTTTCATTTTACTAAACGAAAATTAGGCCCTAAGATTGGACAATTTGCATTACTGGTTTATTGGATTGGATTTGAACATTTTTATTTAAATGCAGAAATTTCATGGCCGTGGTTAAATTTAGGAAATGCTTTGGCTAAAGACATTATATTAATCCAGTGGTATGAATATACAGGAACACTGGGAGGAACACTTTGGATTGTAGTATTAAATATCATGTGTTTTAATCTTCTTAAATCATATATTAATTCGAAAGATTTTAAGCCATTAATTCCACGAATTGCATTATTTATTTCAATTATATTGATTCCTATATTTATATCTCTTATG
Organism: Bacteroidales bacterium; assembly: GCA_030600625.1. The sequence goes on along the minus strand of JAUVLS010000008.1, from coordinate 5,228 downwards.
ATTTATAGGAATTACGAAGAAAAAGGCAAAGATTATAATATTGCAGTTCTACAGCCAAACATTGATCCATATAACGACAAATTTGGTGGTTTATCGCATTTTCAACAGTTAAATATTATTATGGATTTAGCTGATAGTATTACAGATGAATCAATTGATTATGTTGTTGCCCCTGAAACAGCACTTGATAATTCGATTTGGATAAACAACCTGAAAAACAATTATTCAATTCAGGTAATAAAGAATTTTGTAAATAACAGACCAAGAGTAAATTTTGTAACCGGAATAGATTGTTATAAACGTTTTATGCCCGAAGAAGAATTAACATCAACAGCAAGATACTGGGAAAGAGAAAAATTCTATTATGATGCTTATAATTCTGCAATACAGATTGATACAAGCAATTATATTCCTATTTACCATAAATCAAAATTAGTGGTCGGCGTTGAGAAAATGCCTTATCCTAAATTATTTAAATTATTGGGAAATGTCATTCTTGATTTAGGAGGGACAACAGGCAGTCGAGGAACTCAAAATTATAGGGGAACATTTAAACATTCTGTTGATGATGTCATGATTGCTCCTGTAATTTGCTATGAATCAATTTATGGAGAATTTGTTACAGATTACATAAAAAATGGTGCTGACTTTATATTTGTTATTACGAATGATGGATGGTGGGGCAATACCGCCGGATATAAACAACATCTGAATTATTCACAACTTAGAGCAATTGAAACCAGAAGAAGTATTGCAAGGTCAGCAAATACAGGTATCTCAGCATTTATAAACCAAAGAGGAGAAATCTTGAGTAGAACACAATGGTGGGTTCGCGATGCAATAAAAGATACCATTAAAGCTAATTCAGAATTAACCTTTTATGTAAAATATGGCGATTATATTGGGCGATTATCCGGTTTTCTTGCTATATTTATTTTCTTATATGCTATTGTTCAAAATATTTTAAATAAATCAGTATTAAAAAAGAAAAATAAACTTGAACCTACCTTAACTCCCTGATTATGACATTATTCTTATTGTCAGAATAGCGATTTAACTTTCACCTAACTATAAACAAGACGAATACTAATAAATGAAACTATTACCAATTCTATTAACATTTATTTTTATAACTCTATTTTCGTTTTCGCAAGAAAAACATACTATTAGCGGTTATGTGAAAGATGAATCCGGAGAAGAATTAATTGGTGCTACAATTTACATTCAAAACCTAAAAACAGGTACCGTTACAAATGTTTACGGATTTTATTCTATCACTTTAATAGCTGGAGATTATAATATCGATTATTCTTATATTGGATGTGAAACCCAAACAAAAAAAATTAACCTTAATCAAAATCATAGCTTTAACATTACATTAATCGAAACATCTAAAACAATTGATGAAGTTGTTATAACAGCGGAACGTAAGAATGAAAATATAGTTAAAACTGAAATGAGCACAATGAAATTGCAGGCAAAAGATATTAAAAAAATTCCTGCGCTGTTTGGAGAGATTGATGTAATAAAAGCGATACAATTATTACCCGGGATACAAGCTACAGGAGAAGGATTTTCAGGATTTAATGTACGTGGTGGCAGTCCTGATCAAAACCTTATTCTTTTTGACGAAGCTACAGTATATAATGCATCTCATTTAATGGGATTTTTCTCAGTTTTTAATAATGATGCCATTAAGGATGTTAAGTTATATAAAGGAGATATTCCTGCTCAGTATGGAGGACGATTGTCTTCGCTTCTCGATATTAGAATGAAAGAAGGTAATCAGAAAAAATTTCAGGCTACAGGAGGAATTGGAACCATATCATCCAGACTTACTTTAGAAGGACCAATTATTGAAGATAAATGGTCGGTATTGGTTGCCGGAAGGAGGACTTACGTAGACCTGATGCTATTATTTTCCAGTGATGATGCAGTTAAGTCTAACAAACTATATTTCTATGACTTAAACCTTAAAACAAACTATAAAATAAGCGATAAAGATAGAATTTATGTTTCAGGCTATTTTGGACGCGATGTTTTTAAGTTTGGAGATATGTTTGGCTTTGATTGGGGTAACTACACATTAACAACCCGTTGGAATCATTTATTTACTGAGAAACTCTTTTCTAATTTCTCATTTATATATAGTAAGTATGATTATATAATGGAGAGCGGTACAGATGCCTCCGGATTTAAGTGGACTTCAAACCTTGAAGATTATAAACTAAAAGCGGATTTTAATTATTACCCTAATCCTAATAATACAATTAAATTTGGTCTGGAAGCAATTCATCATCATTTTAATCCTGGTTTTGCAAGAAGCACAGGAGATTCTACAGTAATGTATAATTCTTTGGAAATGCCCGAATCTAATGCTCTTGAATATGCTATTTATTTAAGTAACGAGCATAAATTAACAAATAAACTTACTCTAAATTATGGATTAAGAGGATCTGTTTTTCAAAACATGGGTGAAGCTACTGTATACAATTTCGATGATTCTTATCAAAAAATTGATTCCACAACTTATAAAAGCTGGGATATTTTTAATACATTTTATGGACTGGAACCCCGATTAAGTTTAAATTATACAATAAACCAAAGGTCATCCGTTAAAGCAAGTTATTCAAGAACCAAGCAATACGTGCACTTGGCCTCAAATAGTACGGTCGGCTCTCCATTAGATGTGTGGCTTCCATCAAGTCCCAATATTGATCCTCAATTAGCAAATCAAGCTGCAATCGGATATTTCAGAAATTTCTTTAATGATACTTATGAAACATCGGTAGAGGTGTATTATAAAGATATGGACAACCAGATAGACTTTAGAGATCATGCTGATTTAATGCTCAATCCTGAATTGGAAGGTGAGTTTAGAGTAGGTGATGCATGGTCGTATGGAGCGGAGTTCTTTATTCGTAAGCAACAAGGTAAATTTACCGGATGGATTAGCTATACATTATCAAAAGCTGAAAGAAAGATTCCTGAAATAAACTCAGGGAAAGTATATTCATCATCATATGACAGGCCTCATAACATTGCAATTGTTGGAATGTACGATCTGACAAAACGTTGGAATATTGCTGCAACATGGGTGTATGCAACAGGTTCGCCTGTTACCTTCCCTACAGGAAGGTATGAACAAGGAAACATGATTATACCTATTTATAGTGATAGAAATAGTTACAGAATGCCAGACTATCACCGAATGGATTTATCTATCACATTAAAAAGTAAAGAAAAACCAAACAAACGTTTAAGAAGCGAGTTAAATGTATCAATATACAATATCTACAACAGGCACAATTCCTGGATGATATATTTTGGACCGGATGAAGATGATCCAACCATAACAAAAGCTGAAAAAGTTTACGTTTTTCCTATAATACCATCATTAACCTGGAATTTTTATTTTTAATATATGATAAATATGAAAAAACTTATATATATAACAATCGCATTTATAGTTTTAGCTCCTGCATGTACGGAAAGCTTTGATGTTGACTTAGATAGCGCTCACATAAGATTAGTTGTTCAAGGATCAATAAGTGACGAACTTAAAGCACATCAGGTGTCATTGACGAAAAGCGCCGACTATTTCTCTAACAGACCTGCCGACAGAGTAACCGGAGCTACTGTTACAATTTCTGATGGAGAAAACACTTTTAATCTAACTGAAATATCGGATGGCTTATATGAAACAGATACCATTATAGGTGAAATAGGTAAAACCTACACTTTAACAATAGATTCTGAAGGAGAAACATACACTTCAAGTTGCTATTTAAATTATTGCGCCCCTATTGATTCAATAAATTTTGGATACTACGATTGGAGCGAATATTACGAAACGAATGACACCATGCTATATATCCTTTTAAATGCACTGGAACCAGAAACACCCGGAAACTTTTACTTATGGAACACCTATAAAAATGGGGTATTGGAATCAGACACACTTTACAAAGTTTATTTCTCTGATGATATTTTTGTTAATGGAAATTACATGTATGACGTAATGGTACAATTGGTCGAAGATGTTTCTATTGGAGACACTATTACTCTTGAAATGCAAGCTATTACAGAGGAATATTATAATTATATTACTCAGATAATGACCGAAACGATATGGAATATGGGACCTCTCGATGGCCCTCCTGCTAATCCTGCAGGTAATATTAGTAATGGTGCGATGGGATTCTTTCTGGCATATTCCGTAGAGAATATCACTTCTATAGTGCCTGAAGAAGATGAATGGATATTAATTGAATGGTATTAATAATAAAAAGAGGCTGAGCCCAGTAGTTATCGGGGTCAGCCTCTTTTTTTGTTTTTATCTTTTCGATCTATTTAAATTCTTCTTCCATATCAGGGTCAACTAATATACGGCCACAATATTCGCAAACAATAATTTTCTTGCGTGAACGAACATCTAACTGTCGTTGTGGTGGAATTTTATTAAAACAGCCACCGCAAGCATCACGATGTACAGGAACAACTGCTAATCCATTACGTGCATTCCCCCTGATTTTCTTATATGCATTTCGTAAACGATCTTCAATAACTTCCTGAATTGCTAATGACTTTTTTTCTAAGCCTTCTTCTTCTTTTTGAGTTTCAGATGTGATAGAATTTAATTCTGATTTTTTTGTTTCCAAATCACCGATACGATCTTCAAGTACACCTTTAGATTCTTCAATTACAACCTTTTTTTCTTCAATTTTTACAGTGTATTCTTTTATCCTCTTTTCATAAAGTTCAATCTCAAGAGTTTGAAATTCGATTTCTTTAGATAAAGAATCAAATTCGCGATTATTACGAACATTGTTTTGTTGTTCAGTATATTTTTTAATTGAAGCTTGTGCGTCTTTAATTTCATTCTTTTTATTTGTAATATATTCTTCAAGCTTAATCACTTCATCTTCAAAATTCTGAACTCGAGTTTGTAACCCTTCTATTTCATCTTCCAAATCCTGAACTTCAAGAGGCAACTCTCCACGCAAACGTTTAATATTATCAATTTTTGAATCTACCAGTTGTAGTTCAAATAAAGCTTTTAATTTCTCCTCAACAGTTAAGTCTGTGTTTTCCTTTACTTTAGCCATTTTTTATAAATAATTTATCGGATTCGAATTTATTTCTGTCAAATGAAGTGCAAATTTAGGAAATTTTTTCATAAGTAATTCATAAAAAAGTTCTTTTGTAATTTGTTCCGTTTCAAAATG
>JAUVLS010000280.1 GCA_030600625.1 Bacteroidales bacterium | reverse complement strand
GTAAAAAACATGGATATCCAAAAAAACACATTTCCTTTCGAATCAAAGAACTGATCCATTTTATCAAAGAAATCTCTTGTTTCACTATCTTTTTCAATCTTTTTTGCTCGTGATTTATGCTTTTGTTTAGACATACGTATTAATTAAAGTTTTTAATAAATCTTTTCAGAAAATCCTGATAAGCATTTTTTATACCTTCCTTCAACTCTATCTTATATTTCCAACCTGCTGAATTTAATTTTGATACATCCAGTAATTTACGAGGAGTTCCATCAGGCATTTCAGTATTAAATTTCAATTCACCATTAAAGCCGACAATATCCTTTACTGTTTCAGCAAGTTCTTTAATTGTAATATCCTTGCCTGTACCAATATTTACTAATTCCTTCTCGTTGTAATTTAACATCAAATAATAGCAGGCATCAGCCAAATCATCAACATGTAAGAATTCGCGCATTGGTTTTCCTGTTCCCCAAATCTCAACAAAAGAATCACTCTTAGATTTAGCCTCATGAAACTTTCTGATCATTGCCGGAAGTACATGCGAATTATTCAAATCATAATTATCATTGGGCCCGTAAAGATTAGTAGGCATAACAGAAATAAAATTATCGTCATACTGATCTCTGTATGTTTCGCACAATTTAATACCGGCAATTTTAGCAATTGCATAAGGTTCGTTCGTAGGTTCAAGATAACCGGATAATAAGTATTCTTCCTTTAATGGTTGTTGAGCTAACTTTGGGTAAATACATGATGAACCAAGAAACAAAAGTTTTGTTACACCACTTAAATGTGCAGCATGAATAGCATTGGCTTCAATCATTATGTTCTGATATAAAAATTCAGCTCTGTAAATGTTATTGGCATTTATACCTCCAACCTTAGCAGCCGCTAAAAATACATATTCCGGTTTTTCGCTTTCGAAAAATTTAGTGACAGCTTCTTGATTTGTCAAGTCCAACTCCCCGAAAGATCGTGTTATTATATTTTTATATCCTTCGGATTCAAGCTTCCTTTTTATAGCAGAACCAACCATTCCTTTATGGCCGGCAATATATATTTTTGAATCTTTTTGCATAATTATTTTAGTCTTGAGTCAATTTTTCTTTTCGAGTGATTTCCATATCCGAAATTACCATTTCCTTAATTAATTCATTTAAATCATACGTAGTCTCCCAATTCATCATTTCTTTTGCTTTTGTTGGATCTCCAATTAACAAATCAACTTCGGTAGGGCGAAAATAGGTTGGATCAATCTCAATAACTATATCTCCAACTTTTACAGGTATTTCATTAATATTAAAATTGCTTAAGATTTTGGAATCAATTGATTTAATAATCCCTTTTTCATCGGTTCCGGTTCCTTTAAATTCTAACTCAATTCCTAATTTTCTGAATGTTTGATCAGAAAACTCCCTAATTGAGTGAGTTTTCCCTGTTGCTAAAACAAAATCTTCGGGTTTATCTAATTGCATCATTTTCCACATCCCTTCAACATAATCTTTTGCATGTCCCCAATCTCTCTTTGCATCTAAATTCCCTAAAAATATTTTGTCCTGCAAACCATGCATAATACGACTGGCAGCTCGTGTAATTTTGCGTGTAACAAATGTTTTACCTCTACGGGGTGATTCATGATTAAATAAAATTCCATTTGCAGCAAACATATTGTATGCTTCGCGATAATTTACAATTGTCCAGTAAGCAAAAAGTTTTGCAACACCATACGGAGAACGCGGATAAAATGGTGTTTTTTCTGTTTGCGGGATTTCCTGCACCAATCCAAATAATTCAGATGTAGAGGCTTGATATATCTTAGTCTTTTCAGCCAAACCTAATAAACGAACAGCCTCAAGAATTCTTAAAGTACCAATTCCATCGGCATTCGCAGCATATTCCGGCATATCAAAACTTACCTTTACATGCGACATTGCTCCCAGGTTATAAATTTCATCAGGCTGTACTTCCTGAATTATTCTAATTATATTAGATGAATCGGTAAGATCGCCATAATGTAGTTGGAAATTAAGATGAGTTTCGTGTGGATCCTGATAAATGTGATCTATTCGTTGTGTATTAAATAAAGAGCTTTTTCTTTTTATCCCGTGTACTTTATATCCTTTCGATAATAAAAGTTCTGCCAAATATGATCCATCCTGCCCTGTAACCCCGGTAATTAAAGCTTTTTTCATAAAATCAAGGTGTAAAATTTATAGTTCAACACAAATGTAAAAAATAAATCGTTGATATTTGAATTCACTTAACTTTTGTAAATTTACATGTTCTAAAATTTTAAATATGAAACATCCATAATTGGTTTTAAACACATCTACCTGTTGGTAAGTATGATAATGATATTTGAAACTTGAAATTCGAAATACTGAAACCAAATTTCTAATTTCCAATTTCTACATATTAAGATTCTAAAGCATAAATAAACTAAAATATATCAACCATAAAAATATAAACACATGAAAATATATCTCGATTATAATGCTACAACGCCAATTGACAAAGAAGTAGCACAAGCCATGCAACCATATTTGGCAGATTATTTCGGTAATCCTTCAAGCTCGCATAGTTTTGGTATTGAAACAAAAAAGGCTGTTGAAAATGCACGAAAACAAGTTGCAAACCTGATTAATTGTAAACCACACGAAATTATTTTTACCAGCGGAGGATCAGAATCAAACAATTATGCCATTAAAGGAATAGCATACGCTTACGAAAACAGGGGGAATCATATTATTACATCTACTATTGAGCATCCTGCGGTAGTTGAAGTTTGTAAATACCTCGAAAGAAAAGGATTTAAGATTTCTTATATTCCGGTTGATGAATATGGTGTAATCGATATTAAAAA
>JAUVLS010000222.1 GCA_030600625.1 Bacteroidales bacterium | reverse complement strand
TTCGATAATGATCGTGAATTTAATGTTACAGGAATAATAAAAGATGTTCCTCATAATTCGCATTTTCATTTCGATTTTTTAGCTTCGTTATCTACGTTTGAGTGGAGCCGAAATGAATATTGGCTAAGCGATCAGTATGCTTCATATTTATTATTAGATAAAGGTTTTACTGATGCTGATGTTGAAACTAAAATTCATGATTTTGTTTTGAAATATGTTGGTCCGCAAGTAGAAGAAGGCTTGGGAATATCATTAGAAGAGTGGGAACAGTCGGGTAACAGATATGGATATTTTCTTGAACCTTTAACAGGAATTTATCTTAATTCAGACGCTACAATGCATATGGAACCTGTTGGCGACAAACGTTACGTAATAATATTCTCAATTGTTGCTATTTTTATTTTAATCATTGCGTGTGTAAACTTTATGAATCTGACTACAGCGAAAGCGTCTAACAGGGCTAAAGAAGTAGGTATAAGAAAAGTTGCCGGGGCTCATCGCGGACAATTAATTTTTCAGTTTTTAAACGAATCGTTCTTTTTAAGCATTTTTGCTATGATAATAGCCTTAGTTTTAGTTTACTTATTATTACCAGGGTTTAATAATATCATTCAAAAAGAACTTACCATTAATTATTTATCAAATTGGGAGTATATTCTGGGAATAATCCTAATGACTTTATTTGTTGGTTTTTTTGCCGGAAGTTATTCTTCTATTTCATTATCATCGTTTAATGTTTTAACCGTTTTAAAAGGTAAAATTCAAACTGGTAAAAAAAGCGCCTTTTTCAGAAGCGGTTTAGTTGTATTCCAGTTTGCAATTTCAGTGGGTATTATTATTGCTACGATAATTGTTTATAATCAATTAATATACATGCAAAATAAAAAACTGGGGTTTGAAAAAGAAAATGTGATTGTTATAGAACGTCCTAATGCATTAGGCGATCAACTTGAAACATTTAAAGAAGAACTTTTACGTTTCCCTGATATTTATGCAGTAGGAGCAACTACTACTGTTCCGGGGAAAGATTTCAACGGGAGCGTTTTTCAGAGAGAAAATGCTAAATCGGAAGAAATGATTCATTTCCAAAGAATGAATGCGGATTATGATTTCCCAAAAGCAATAGGAATGAAGATAAAAGAAGGAAGATATTTTTCAAAAGAATATCCCGGAGATTCAGCTTGTGTTGTTATTAATGAATCCGCTGTAAAATCTTTGGGTTATGAAAATCCTGTTGGAAAGTTTATAATTGGTTATGGCAATAGTGATGAGCAAATTAAATTTCAGATTATTGGTGTTTTGAATGACTTTCATACACAATCGTTGCGTGAGCGCATTCCTAATGTTGTAATGTTTTATCCTGAGAATTATTATGTTTCTTACATGGCGGTTAAGGTTAAAAATTCGGACATTAATAAAACATTAAAAACACTTGAGAAAAAGTGGCAAGAATTTCTTCCCCAGCAACCATTCGATTATTTCTTTATGGATGATCACTTTAACAGTTTACACAGTGCAGAATCACGAACAGGGAAAATACTTGGGATTTTTTCAGTATTAGCTTTATTTATTGCATTACTAGGGCTTTTCGGTTTATCATCATTTATTTCAGAACAACGGACAAAAGAAATAGGTATTCGTAAAGTATTAGGATCAACTCTTTCGGAAATTCTGATTTTATTAAGTAAACAATTTACCCGATGGATTATTATTGCAAACATAATTGCATGGCCGGCGACTTATTACTTTATGGATAAATGGTTACAAAATTTTGAATACAGAATAGATATTAACCTTATATTATTTGTTATTGCAGGACTTGCTTCCATCTTTATTGCCCTGTTAACCGTAGGCTATCAAACCATTAAAGCAGCATCAGCAAATCCGGTAAACTCATTAAGATATGAATAATTAAAACCAACTTGATAAAATCAATCCCTGCTCAAAACAGGGATTTTTTATTTACTATTTATATTTAAAAAATAAAAATATAAGCGAGTTTTTTGGCAGTATTTCCAAATCAGGTTATGTATCTTAAGTTTTTTACGGCACTGATTATCATTCGCACCTTGGGACAAAAAGAGCCGGCATGGCTTTCTATTCAAAAGGTAAGCTCTGCATTCACTGTTGGAACGAATCAGAATATTTTGAATAAACCATTAAAGAGATAGTTTAATTAGCATTTGTTTGGGTTTTAATATAAGAATTTTAACCGATTCTTTATAAATTTGATTATTTCATCAAAACATACTAACTTAATCAAATCAAAAACGTTATAATTGATGATTAAAATTTAAATACACTCTCATGTATAAAATTTTTCGACTGCTTTTACTTTTCATCCTAATAAACAGCACATTACATGCTCAAGACTGGAATGAGATTTACTATCTTGAAGATGAAGCTCAATATCTTCTTGAAGAAAAAAAATACGAAAAAGCTATAGATATATATCGCAGAATGATAAGAGAGGTCCCTGAACACTCGCTTGCTAAATATAAAATTGGTCAGTTATACCTCCTTACTGATGATCAAAAAGATCGTGCTATTGAATACTTAGAAGAAGCATCTCAAAATATTGCTTTAGATTTTAATGAAAAATCTTTACGAGAAATAAGAACTCCCGTTGATGGATTACTTTATCTTGGCGAAGCATACCAGATAGCAAACAAAATTGATAAAGCAATAGTAGCGTACAACAAATTTAAAGATTCAATTAATACCGACAACGAACTTTATCCGGTTGTTGTTCAGCGCTTAAAGACATGCGAAAATGCTAAAATTGCTATAAGCAATCCATTGAGAGTTTCAAAAACAAATATTGGAGAACCAGTCAATAACGATGATTCAAATTTTGGCGCTGTTGTTTCCGGAGATGGAAATACCATAATTTACACTTCATACACAAGAAATTATTTAGATAATTATTACTCTATAAGAAAAAACGGTGTGTGGGGCACTCCTAAACGAATTAGCGAAAAACTTAGTGGCAAATACTATTTAAAAACTGCCAGTTTATCATACGATGGAAAAGAACTATATCTGGTTACTGATGATCCCGAAGAAAACACCCTCTTTGTTTGTTATAAAGAAGGTAGCAACTGGATAGAAGCAGACAAACTTCCTAAGACAGTAAACGGTAAGAAAAGCAATGAAACTCATGCATGCATCTCGAAAGATGGGAAAACTCTTTATTTTACAAGTGACAGAGACGGTGGTTTAGGTGGAATGGATATTTATAAATCTACAAAAAATGCAAAAGGCAGTTGGGGTGAAGCAGAAAATATGGGACCGGCAATAAATACCGAATTCGATGAAGAAACGCCATTCGTTACAATGGATGATAAATATTTATTCTTTAGCTCACAAGGACATAGCAGCATTGGTGGTTTTGATATTTTTTATATAGATTTAGGAAGCAAATCAATGGCCATAAATTTGGGTTATCCTGCTAATACAACTAGCGATGATTTGTTTTTTGTCCCAGATAACTCATTAACATCAGGATACATTTCACAATATGATAATACTTCGGTTGGGAAAAAAGATATTTATTATGTTTCCATTTTACCAAAAATAAATTTTGCGGGTAATATTAAGAATGAAACAAGTGGAGACAAAATA
>JAUVLS010000076.1 GCA_030600625.1 Bacteroidales bacterium | reverse complement strand
CGCATAGTTTTGTTTTTAAAGAAATCATTAAAAACAACATTTCCGTTATTTACCACATTAATTTCTGCAACAACATCATTTTCAATTTTGTTTTGCTCCGGTTGAGTGGGAGTACAGGCTATAAGTACAATAACTCCTAATAATAAAGATAATAACTTTTTCATGGTTTGTTTTTTTGTTTAAAGATAGCCATATTTTGGATAATTTATTTTTCAGGAACAATTTTTGTAGTTTGAAAATGATTAATTTCGTTTTTTAATAAAAATCAATTCGAATTGAATAAGATTTTAAATTCAGATCAAAATCATATAAAGATATTTAAAGAATATTTTGATAAGTACTTCGATGATATCAGGGCTTACTTGTATTATAAATGTTCTGATATAGAATTATCAGAAGATATTTCACAGGAAGTTTTTATGAAACTTTGGGAAAATATTGATAAAATAAAACAGGATACAGTAAAATCTTATTTATATACCATTGCCGGTAACTTGTTTAAAAATCATTATAATCGTAAAAAGGTTGAATTTAAATTTACTTCAAGTTTATCAGAATCTTTTGCAGAATCACCGGAGTTTTTAATGGAATTTAAGGAGTTCGACAAAATACTTCAAAGTACATTAGCAAAAATACCCGAAAAAAGCAGAATTGTTTTTCTAATGAGCAGAATTGATAAGCTAAGCTATAAGGAAATTGCGGAAAGGTTACAATTAAGTGTCAAGGCTGTTGAAAAAAGAATGAAAAAAGCATTAGAGATTTTAAATAATTTAATCGATTTTAAAGTATAAATTTGATTTGAAATGAGCAATCAGAATAAAGATATCGATAAAATAATATCATCATACAAGCCACCTTTTAAAAAAACTAAGGCTGAGGTTTGGGATGAAATGATTTCTAAAATTGAAAGCAGATCAAAACCTGCTACTTATAGGATTATTACTTTTAATAGAAAATTCTATTATGCGGCAGCTTCTTTACTAATATTTTTAGCCTTTACATTATTTGTTGCAGATAAATCACACAAAACTTATTATGTTGAAAATGGAGCAAAACAAGAAATTATTCTGCCTGATAACTCTATTGTTTTAATTAATAGCGATTCACATTTATCTTACTCAAAGCTTACCTGGAGTTATAAAAGAAAAGTAAAATTAAATGGTGAAGCTTATTTCAAAGTTAAAACAGGAAATAAATTTGTGGTTTCAACACACATTGCTCAGGTACAGGTTTTAGGAACTGAGTTTAATACATATTCAAGAAACGGGTTATTTGAAACTAAATGTTTTTCAGGGAAAGTTCAGGTTAAAAACAAGACAGATAAAATAATTTTAACAAAGGGGAAAGCTTTAAGCATAGAAGTGAAAAATAATAAAAGCAAGCAATTTAATTTTGATCACATCAATAATAAAGATTGGAGAAATGATGTATTTTCGTTCGATAAAAAAAGTCTGGAATTTGTTTTTGATGAATTAAGTAGGGTGTTTGACGTTGAAATTGTAATAATTGATAATATACACGAACGAAAATTTACAGGACATTTTGAAAAAGATAGTATTGAAAATGCTTTGGATGTGGTTTGTTTATCAATGCAATTAAACTATAGAATTACTAATGATAAAAAAGTTATTATTGAAAAATAGTTTGTATCGAAGCGTTAGATTTGTTTTTATTATTCTTGTTGTAATACTTGTTGTTAGCAAAAAAAGTTCATTTGCTCAGCACCAAAATTTAAATTTTAATACCAGCCTTGATTCTGTTTTATCATATTTTTCTCAAGAATTTGGATATAAATTTGCGTATGATAATGAACTTGTCCAAAAAGTAATTATTAATCAAAAAATCAACTTCTCGGATCCGGAAAAGGAATTGGAAAAGCTTTTAATATCTAATGGATTTAGTTTTAAGTTTATTAATTCGGTTTATATAATTATTCCAAGCGATATCCCTAAAGAAAAATACAATTTAATTGGTATTATTAAAGATAAAGAAACCGGAGAATCTCTTCCCTTTGCACATATTGTAAGTGTCGATAAAGAACTGTTTTGTGTATCGAATCAGGATGGCTATTTTTCACTTCTCGATTTAAGCCTTGATACATTAAATCTTATAATTAGTTATGTAGGTTATAATCCGGCTGTTTATAAGATAAAATCATTTAAAGAAAAAGAATTAAAAGTATTTTATTTATCATCTCTGAATCTTGAAATCGATGAAGTTGTTATTCATGCTGAAACTGAAAATACTTTTCAAGTCGATAATCAAACAGGATTAACTACCTTAAATACTTTGGATATATATAAACTGCCTAATTCAGGCGAAAGCGATGTTTTAAAATTAGTACAGATGATGCCGGGAATTAAAAGTACAAACGAATCATCGGCAGATTTAATTATCAGGGGAGGATCAATGGATCAGAACCTCATACTTTTTGATGATTTTACATTGTATCATGTCGATCATTTTTATGGAATGGTAAGTTCATTAAATCCAAAAGTTATTAAGCATATTCAGGTTTATAAAGGAGGATTCGATGCGCGTTATGGTGGCAGAATGAACAGTGTTGTAAATATTGTTGGTAAATCAGGTAATTCGATTAAGCCATCAGTTGATTTTGGAGTTAATATGCTTAGTGCCAATTTAATGATCGAAGCTCCATTATTTAATAAAGGTTCTGTATTAATTGCAGGCAGACGATCGTATACTGATATTATTCAAACTCCATTATTCAACCAAATGTTTGAAAATATTAATGATTATGACGAAATAAGTATTTTGCCAACAGATTCTTTTAATGTATCAAATGGAATGTCAGGTGGAACATTAAGTACTGATGAATATAAACCTGTTTTTTATTTTTATGATATTAATGCTAAACTTTCATATTCAATAACAGGAAAAGATAATATAGCAATAAGTTATTTTTCAAGTCTTGATAAACTTAAAAGAGATGAATCAATATATGGTAGTTTTTTTAGAAATGACGATGTTCTTGGAAATAATGGTTTAAGCTTAAGATGGGGAAGACAGTGGAATAACAGGTTTTATACAAAGTTTCTTGTAAGTCAGTCGAAATTTTTTAACGAATTTTTAAGTACCGAACAGTATGAGTTAGATTTTGAAAATGATATTATTTTTAAAATTCAGAATACAAATGATGTTGATGAAAAAGCATTAAAATTTAATTCCGAGTACAAATATTCAGATAACTTAAGCCTTGATTTTGGTTATGAGTTAGTTAATCAGCATATAAACTATGTATTAAAATATTCTTATGACGATTATGAAGAAATTGGTGAGGATATTTCTAACAATAGTTATTTACACTCGGCTTTTATTCAAGGAAGGCTTGAAAACTTTCATAAATTCGATTTAACTCTGGGACTCCGAAACAGCTATTATAAGCAAACAGAAAAACTATATTTAGAACCCCGGTTTAATTTAACATATCACTGGAACAATTATTTTAGATTAAAAGCAGCGGTCGGAAAATATAATCAGTTTTTAACTAAAGTTTTTACCGGCGAAGAAATTACAAATTCCAAAAGTTTATGGTTTGTTTCTGATGGTGTAGATATACCTGTTGGAGAATCAAATCAATTCATCGTGGGGTTTCAATACAGCAAAAATAAGTTCCTTATTGATGTTGAGTATTATAAAAAGAAAGTTGACGGTATAGTTAAATACGTATATGATTTTTCAAATTACTATGAATTAACATACGACACCTCATTTTACGAAACCGGAGCATCATTTCATCGTGGTTCTTCAGATATTCAGGGAGTTGATATTTTAATAAGTAAAGACTTTGGCAGGTTTTATAGTTGGATTAGTTATTCTTTAAGCGAGAACAATAATAAATTCGATAAATTAAATAACGGTAAACAGTTTCCTTCAGTTAACGATCAGAGGCACGAATTTAAAATTGCAGGAATAAAATCATTCAAGAATTGGAATGTTGCACTAACATGGATTTACGGAACCGGCTTTGTTTATTCCTATCCGTATTATTCTATTGATGATTATACCTATTATTCGGAAGATGTAAGATTGCCTGATTATCATAAACTGGATTGTAGTTTTACATATAACTTTTGTTTAAGGAATTTCAAAGGTAACATTGGTATTTCAGTTTTAAATTTATATAACCGGCAAAACAAAAAAATACAAGAATTAATACCTTATGTTGATGAATATGATACTTATTATGATTTAATGTCGGTTAACCTGCCCGGAAGAGCTATAAGTGCCTTTTTAAATATTAAGTTTTAATAATTTATGAGTATAGTTTAAAAACCCTGCCAGGGTTAATTTTGTTAAAATTATAAATTACATAAAACTGGCTGTCAGTTTATTGGCACAACCCTGGCAGGGTTGATAATTCGAATTTATTCTTTTTATACCAGACTTGAAATTTGAAACCAGCAACCAGTATCCAGTAACTCTTGCTAAATCGTCAAAAAAAAATGATAAGAAAAAGTAGGGTATTTCCTTATCAGTTTGTAATTGTATTCAGAAAAGCAATTATAAACCATGTTAAAAAAACAGGAACATACTGATAAAAGAATAAATCCAAAGAATAGTAATAAAAACTATTTGGATATGTTTTTATCAGATAAAATTCAATTAAAAGTTCCTGTGAGAACTTCACGTGACATTATCTGGACAAATCTTTACAATCGTGTACAGGAATCCGGAAATAAAAATGAAGATAAATCCCGAAAGATCAATTTTTCTTTAAAGTATCAGTTATCAGCTGCTGCTTCAATAATAATTTTAATAGCTGCGTTTTATCTTTTCAATTTTAATAAACAGATTATTTGTATAACACAATCGGGCGAAATGAAGGAGTTTATTCTTCCTGATCAGTCAAAGGTGATTCTAAACGCCGATTCCAAGCTAACTTATAAGAAAAGTTCCTGGAGAAATTCACGTGAAGTTTATTTAACAGGCGAAGCTGGTTTTAAAGTTAAAAAAGGAAGCTTATTCACGGTAAATACAAATAAAGGAAACGTTAGGGTTTTAGGTACGAGCTTTAATATTTTTTCAAGAAATAATGATTTTAAAGTATCATGTTTTACCGGAAAAGTACAAGTTCAATTAAACGAGAATTCTAACTCTGTTATTTTAACTCAAGGATTAGAATCCCAATTAAGAAATAATCAACTAAGCCATCCCGAACGATTTAATATTAGCAGGGTTGGAAAATGGCAAAAAGGAGAATTCTATTATACAGGCGAAAAAATAGAAAATGTGTTTCGCGAAATTGAAAGACAGTTTAAAGTCGAAATCATTACAAAAAATATTGACAACAGGTATTATACAGGATATTTTAGTAATAAAAATCTTGAAGATGCATTAAATGTGGTTTGTTTACCTATGAATCTAAAATATTCATTTAAAGATGCATCAATAATAATAATTAAAAAAAGAAAATAATGTTAAACTTAAATTTAAAAATTATGAAAACTAAATTTTTTGCAATTATTCTGTCTGTTCTCTTTTTTGCAGTAGCCTGTGAGAAAGATGATACTCAAAAATCAAAAATTTCTGATGAATTTCTGGAACTTTCAGAGCTAAATATGAAGCTTCAGAATATCAGGAATCTAAATGTTAACAGCACTCATGAATTTGGTGCTATGGCAATGAATTATAATGGAATGAAAAAGAAAGCTTGTAAAGATGGTCCAACAAATTATGATGATTCTACTTATTGGGATGATTGGGAAACTTGTGCTGAGTATACATATTATACCGATGATGAAGGATATGAAGTAATGGTTATGGATTACGGCGAAGAAGGTTGCATTGAGTGGGGTGAATTAATAAAAGGTAAAATAACCTGGAAATGGAAAATGGATGAAAACGGTTATGCTTATGAAGATATTTATGAAAACTACTCGGCTTGGGGAATGACCATAAACGGTTATTACAAAGGCGAAAGTCAATGGACTGGTAGTTGGGATTGGGATAATTTCGAAGATTCTACATATTTCTACGATTGGTTTAGCGAAGATTATGAAGAAATATCTACCAACGAGGAAGATATGATAATTACTTACGATACCGGTGAAGAAATAACTTACATCTCTAATTTCAAGTCAAAATTTACTTTTGATTCTTATACAATGCTCGAAGGTAGCTTTAGCTATGAAAGTTCTCTTGGCGATACTTATACATGGGATATTATTGAGCCTGTAGTAAGCGACTTTAATTGCAAGTATTGGGTTCCTGTTAGTGGAATTGAAGAAGGAACATATAACGAAGATACTTATATAATTGATTATGGTGATGGTACTTGCGATAACAAATATACAATTACAGTAAATGGTGTTACTGAAGAAATTGAAGTTGATTATGATGATATTTGGATTGATGACGGTGAAGTTACATGGTAATTAATAAGTTGCTAAAATAAGCAATTAGATTTTGGTTAGTAAGCCGGGGCAAATTTGTCCCGGCTTTTTGTTTGCCTTGCATGCAAACATATCCAATGGATTACGTTCATTGATTTATGAATAAATATCCTGTCGCCTAATCGGAAGGAAGACAATGCGAAGTCAAGGGCGTTACTGGCAACGGTAGGGTCTGAAGGAAGAT
>JAUVLS010000143.1 GCA_030600625.1 Bacteroidales bacterium | reverse complement strand
AACGAAACAAGTAAAATGAATGATCTTAAATATTTCATTTTATTCATTTTTATAATTCATCAATTAAAGTTCCATAATCTATATTTTCATCAACAAGGTAATGAATATAGAAATCCGATTCTTCTTGCTTATAATCATCAATTTTTTTCTCATCTTCAAGCAAAACATCAATAAAGTGTTGCTCAGAAAATTCAGAAGCATCCACCTCAATTATCCTGGTATATAAATCAGAGTCAATACCAGTATTTGTTCTGTTAGAAAGAATAAAATTAATTGTTGTTATTGCTATCACTGCAAATGCAATAATTATAAAACCCAAAGCAAATTGAGGTTTTATAAACCTGAACAGTTTGATAGCCCATGCATATTCCTTGTTATCGGATACAATTCTTTCCTGTATTTTTGTAGGAAAGTCTTCGAAATATCCTTTAGGAACAGAAAACGGATTATTATTATTTCCCTTCAATCCTTCCACTGTCTTGTTAAATTTTTCCATTATTAAATTCCCCTAATTTGTTTCCCCTGTCTTTTTGACATTTTAATGTTTTAATAGTTTAATCTTCTTTAAAATAATTCTCAATTTTCTTTACAGCATGATGATACGATGCTTTTAATGCTCCTACAGACGTTTTAAGAATTTCGGACATATCATCGTACTTCATTTCATCAAAATACTTCAAGTTAAAAACAATCCTTTGTTTTTCGGGCAAACCTAAAATTGCCTTTTGAAGTTTACGTTGTATTTCGTCTCCATTAAAATACTCATCACTTTCAAGGGTTTCTTTCAAGTGATTTTCGTAATCAACAATTGGCAATAAGTATTTTGTTTTTTGTTGTTTTAAGAATGTTAGCGATTCATTTGTTGCAATCCTGTAAAGCCATGTATATAATTTTGAATCTTCTCTGAACCCTTCTAGCCCCTTCCATACTTTAATAAATGTATTTTGTAAAATATCATTTGCATCGTCATGTTTAATAACTATTTTACGAATATGCCAATACAATTTTTGCTGATATTTCCGAACTATCAGGTTAAAAGCATAATTGCGTTTTTCGATGTCTTTAAAGAGTGTTAATAACTCCTTATCGCTGTATTCTGACATAATGCGGTGAAAGAGAACTTGATTTACTAATAAGCGATTACAAAGATAATTTTATTTTCTTTTTAGAACTGATTCAACAGCAGAAACTATATTATCAGTATCAATCCCATATTTTGTAAGTAGCTCTTCAGGTTTACCGCTTTCACCAAACTTATCGTCAACAGCAACCATTTCGATTGGAGTAGGTAATTTACGGCTTAAGAGTTGTGAAATAGAATCTCCTAAACCACCATTCATCATATGTTCTTCTGCTGTAACAACGGCTCTTGTTTTCGAAACAGATGATAAGACAGCATCATCATCCAAAGGTTTAATGGTATGTATATTAATTATTTCAGAAGAGATTCCTTTTTGTTCTAATATCTCGGCAGCTTCAATAGCTTTCCAAACTAAATGGCCGGTAGCAAAAATAGTTACATCAGATCCTTCATTTAGTAATATTGCTTTTCCTATTTCGAATTTTTGATCTTCAGGTGTAAAGTTAGGTACTTTTGGCCGTCCAAATCGAAGATAAACCGGCCCTACGTAATCGGCTATTGCAATAGTTGCTGCTTTTGTTTGATTATAATCGCAAGGATTAATGACAACCATTCCGGGAAGCATTTTCATTAAACCAATATCTTCCATAATTTGGTGAGTAGCTCCATCTTCGCCAAGCGTCAATCCGGCGTGCGAAGCACATATTTTTACATTTTTTCCTGAATATGCTACCGATTGCCTTATTTGATCGTAAACACGCCCGGTAGCAAAGTTTGCAAATGTACCGGCAAAAGGAATTTTCCCACCAATGGTTAATCCGGCAGCTGTTCCAATCATATTTGCTTCGGCAATACCACATTGCAGGAATCTTTCGGGAAACTCATCGGCAAACGTATTCATTTTTAATGAGCCGATAAGATCAGCACATAAAGCAACTACATTTTTATTTTTTTTCCCCAATTCATACAATCCGGCACCAAAACCTGATCGTGTATCTTTCTTGTCTTTATAATCAAATTTTCTCATCTTTTGTTGTTAAAGTCTTTTTTGTTATTTGTATTTTTTTAATTTAATATGCAGAAATTCGAAACTTGAAATTATGAGGAATTTCAAGTTTCAAATTTCAAGTTTCAAATTACATTTAATAAAGTACTATTTTTTTTGATGATCCTGATTTTATCGTAAATCTTTTATTAATTGTATATATTGCTTGTTTTATATTTTTAGGCCTGTACACAACCCTGTAATTTCCCGGTTGCATAATGATATTTTGATGTAATATTTTCTGATCAAGATTATAAACCCATTTTAAGGTATCTGCTGTTTCAATATAGATACTTCCATATCCACTCGAAGCAAGTGAGAAATTTGCTATACCAGGACGTGGTATCTCAATATTTGTAGTGCCACTTTGTTCAATTTTTACATTTTCAACATAAACCCTGGGAATAGATAATATTTCCAAATCATATTCACCTACAAGATATTTTTCTATTGTACTGTTTTTCTGAATATTTAAGGTTTTAGGTTTTTCATCCCGACGGACAATTATATCTAAATCCTTGTATTGATTACTTCCGGGACATGAAATATTCAAAAATCCCTGGGGAGCATTAACTCCGATCATATTATGTTTGCCTTCTGCCAGGATTATATTACTTTTTTTTACAGCAGGCAGAGTATGAACTACAAGATCATATGTTACTAAAGGATCTATTATTAGTGTATCGGGATTGCCCATGTAATTAATCGTATGAACGAAGTTGTACTTAACTTTACCCGAAATATGATCAAAGAAAGTCATATTTACGTTTGTCTCAGTTGGCATGCCGTTAATATCAAGCAGGTTAACCTGTGCTGTTGTTGAATTTAAAGCTCTGGAAATAACTATTCCTAAAACCTCTTGAAATTTTTCCTCGTCCGGTGTATTGTAGAAGTGTCCTACACATTCAAATGTTTTTTCGAAATTAGGATCTATGCCTATACCAATTACAAAAGGTTTTAGAATAATTCCTCTCTTTTGTAGATTCAGAGATGCCTGACATGGATCACCATCACATGCTTCAATTCCGTCAGTTATGAGTATTAATATGTTACGACAGTCTTTGCAGGGAGGAAAGTCATTCGCAGCTAACTCCAGAGAATTAGCAATAGGGGTTGTCCCTCTGGGTATAAGAGAACGAAGTTTCTGCCTGATTTCTCCGGCATTTCCGGGTTTAAAAGGAACTTCAAGTTTTGTATCGTTACAATCTTGTGGAGGAACCGGACTTTGATGGCCATATACTCTTAAAGCCATTTGTATATTGTCCATTTGTTCCAGGCTATCAATAATATGAATTAAGTATTTTCTGGCAATGCTAATTTTTCTACCACTTTCCCATGTTCCATACATGCTTTGAGATGCATCGAATACGAATAAAATTCGAGAAGTGGTGGGTTCAGATTTACTTTTTTGAGCCTGCAAATAAATTGTGCTAAACACAAAAAATGAGATTGATATGTATTTGATTAATATTTTCAATTGTTGATTTTAATTTATGAATGTCCGTATATTTACCTAATTTAGATATTGATTTTCTTCATTTGCCCCATCCCTAAAGGGAGTGAAGAAAATCAATTTGCCCTTTAGGGTTCGGGGCAAACAAATTGATTTTTAAAATACAACTCCTGTAGTTAGGTAAATATACGGATATTCATTTTTAATTAATACTGAAATTTTTTTTAGTTTTCCATTGATTTTCTTCGTTCGTAATCTTCCTTTTTTATATGTCCAAGAATCATTAATTCGGCACTGGCATAATTTGTTGCCAGTGGAATGTTATACATGTTACAAGCCTCTAGTAATAACTGAATATCTTCATGATGACCTTGTTTAATTAAAGGATCACGCAAGAATATCACGATATCAATTTCCTTACGTTTAATTCTATCAGTAATCTCTAAATAGCCTCCGGATTCACCCGGACTAAAATGTTCTACTTTAATTCCTTGTGATTCAACATATTCTGCAGTTCTTCCTGTTGCAATTAAATTTACACCAGTAATCCAATCCCTGCGGTCATTTAAAAATTGAACCATCTCGGGCTTCTTAACATCATGAGCAATAATTACAATGTTTTTCATAATCCTAAATTTTTATTTGTTCAACTTTATATAATTTAATAATCTCCTAAAGATTCTTTTAACTGATTAAGTGCTGTTTCTAGTTGTGCATCATTTGGTGCTACGCCATGCCATTTATGTGTTCCCATCATGAAGTCTACACCCATACCCATTTCAGTTTTCATTAAAATTATAATAGGTTTTTCATTACCAGTAATTGTTTTTGCCTGATTAATAGTTTTAACAACATCAGCCATATCATTACCATTCATTTCTAGTACATGCCAGCCAAAACTTTCCCATTTAGCTCTTAGGTTTCCCAAAGAAATAATTTCATCAACAGGGCCATCAATTTGTTTGCCATTATAATCGATTGTTGCTATTAAATTATCAATCTTGTGTTGTGCTGCAAACATTGCAGCTTCCCAAATTTGGCCTTCTTGTAATTCTCCATCTCCGTGAAGCGAAAAAACCAATTTAAAATCGTTATTCAGCTTTTTAGTAATTGCTGCTCCGCAAGCTACCGATAATCCCTGTCCTAATGAACCTGAAGCAATCCGTATTCCGGGTAATCCTTCTTTTGTGGTTGGATGTCCCTGTAACCTGGAATTTAATGTTCTAAATGTTGAAAGCTCTTCAAGTTTAAAATATCCGGTACGAGCTAAAACACTGTACCATAAAGCGGAAAGATGTCCGTTTGAAAGAAAGAATATATCCTGAT
>JAUVLS010000037.1 GCA_030600625.1 Bacteroidales bacterium | reverse complement strand
TTTTTAGAAAGCTTATCATCTCCTTATGTTTTAAAAGCTGATGGTCTTGCAGCGGGTAAAGGCGTTTTAATTATTGATGATCTTAATGAAGCAAAAGAGGCATTAGAACAAATGCTCGATGGCCAGTTTGGTGATGCAAGTGCTACAGTTGTTATTGAAGAATTTTTAGACGGAATTGAACTTTCTGTATTTGTTATAACTGATGGTAAATCATATAAAATATTACCTGAAGCAAAGGATTATAAACGAATTGGAGAAGGAGACACAGGATTAAATACCGGAGGGATGGGTGCTGTTTCACCGGTACCTTTCGCAAATAAAGAGTTTTTAAATAAAATTGAAGACAAAATAATAAAACCAACAATGGATGGTCTTGTTAAAGAAAAGATCAAATATAAAGGCTTTATTTTCTTTGGATTAATTAAAGTAAAAGGGGAACCTTTCGTAATTGAATATAATGCACGACTGGGAGATCCTGAGACAGAAGTTGTTATCCCAAGAATTAAATCGGACATTGTTGATTTATTAAAGCATACTGCTGATGAAGTTTTAGATAAAGCAGATTTTGAAATTGACGATAAAGCTTGTACAACAGTGATGTTAGTTTCGGAAGGATACCCCGGGAGTTATGAAAAAGGAAAAAAAATTGAACATATTGAAAAAGTTAGCAATTCTATTTTGTTTCATGCTGGAACGAAACACTCAGGATCTGAGATTATTACAAATGGAGGACGTGTAATAGCAGTATCTTCTTACGGGAAAAATATGGTTGATGCGCTTGAAAAGAGTTATAAGAATGCTGAAATGATTGATTTCAAGGGTAAGAACTACAGAAAAGATATAGGGTTTGATTTAAAATAATAATTATGCTTTCAAATATTTTAAAAAGTAACCAGCCATTTGTAATTGTTCTAATTATCCTCTCAGGAACTTTACTTTGGTTTTATTCATTTATTGATCCTTTAGCAATTACTATTCCTTCCGATAGTATTAATATGCCATTTTATGAGTTTATCACAGGCAATATTCGGTATAATTCTTTTCTTTCATTGTTTATTACATTTTTGTTAGTTCTGTTACAAGCATTCTTACTGGTTCAGTTTAATAAGAAACACATTTTAATTAATTACAGAACATATTTACCGGCTTTCTTTTATGTAATAATTTCAAGTAGTTTTATACAATTGCATAGGATGAATCCTGTGATTATAGGTACTATTTTTATATTTATTGCAATAAACTTTCTATTAAGCACTTATCGAACTGAGTACGCATTGGACAGGTTGTATTTAGCAGGATTTTTTGTTTCTATTGCGTCTTTATTTTGGGGGCCTTTGTCCATATTTATTTTACTTATTTGGATTTCCTTATCGATTCTAAGATCTTTTATTGTCAGGGAATGGATTGTTGGCTTACTTGGCTTTTTAACGCCTTATTTATTTGTTTTTGTTTACTATTTTGTATTCTTGGAAGAGAGTGAACTTGTCAGGTTGATTGGCCATTTCATTGCCAATTTTAGCTTAATAAAAACCTTTTATTCGCTTCATTTTTCTTATTATATTTCTTATGGATTTTTAGTGCTTATTATAATTGTAGCCAGTTATACTATTGTTAGTAATTATCAAAAAAGAAAAATTAAAACCCGGAAATATTTTGAAATTAATTGGTGGTTATTTTTTATTAGTTTAGGCTTATTCCTGATATTTAAAAATGTGACTTATGAAATAATTTATTTGATGAGTATTCCTATTTCATTTTTGTTAACCGACTATTTTTATGCTACTAAGAAATCGTGGTATTTAAATGGTATTTTATTGATTTTAATTGGATCATTAGTGTATATACAAATAATAGCTCATTAATTAATGAGCTATTATTTTATCTTAAAATAAATTAAATTAGCTATAATCTCTTCACAAAAGATAATAATGTAACAGCTAAACCCTGCTTACCTTCTTTAAATGAAATAAAAATATGATATACTCCTGTTGTAGTACATTTAAAGTCGAAAGAAGGATAGCTTTTTCCTGTTGCTACAATATAATTTGTCCCAAGTAATCTATTATTATCGTATAATTGTATAATTGCTTCGCCGGGATAATCTTTTGAGTTGCAAATAGAAAAGCGATATTGTGTACTTTTACTTAATACAATAGAGTGTCTTGCTTTAGGTTGTTCCTCGCCGGTTTTAGCTGCATCTAATTTAATTGGAAAATCTTTTAAATAGGTAGCGTCACCGGCTATCATTCCACAAATATCAACCAATTCCTGACCAGACTGGGCAGATAATTTATTACTATTTCCTAATAAGATGATTGCAAATAAGGCAAAAATTATATAAATGTTTCTCATATTTACAACTGTATTATTTTATTGCGAACTTCAACAGTTTTATCTATTATTTTAAATAATGTTTCGTTTGAAATTTCGATATACTGTTTGTCGTTTTGTATGATAATTAACATTCCATCTTGTTCTATTGCTTCGGGCTCTCCTTTTTCATACGTAATAGTAACCTCTCTATAAATTTCCTGGATTTCAGATAAATCATCAATAAGCTCTTTAATCGCTGAATCTCTTTCGTAATTTTTTAGCAATAACATTAAATTACTTAATATAATTTTTTGTTCTCCTATTTTTTCTGAGAGTTCTGCGTTTGGTGCCTCTTTAATAACTTCTCCTAATAAGTAAATACTTTCAATCCAAACACCGGCAACAATTAAAGAACTTAAATTACTTCTGTTATTTTCACGCAAATATCGGTCCATCTGGTTAAAATTCTGAACAGATATATACATTAACGAATCCAGGTTTTGATTATTGGTGGCTAAACGTTTTAAGGTAGCAAAATCAAAAAACTGTCCGACACGAATTCCGTCTGCAAGAGTTCTAATAGCAGAGATATAATCAATTACTCCACCTGTCTTATTATACATATTCTGATACCCCAGATCAGCACCAAAAATTCCAAGACCAATGGCTTTTTCAAAGCTTGTATTATAGTCATCAACAAAATCAGTTGTAGCAAGATAATCTTTAGAAAAAGGTACACCAACAGCTTTTATTAATGCAGCTATTTCCACAGGTGAAGAAATATTTTGAACAATATCTTCCATTGCTTGTTCAGAAATTTCAAGTTCTCCATCATATATCACAGAGTCAGGTACTTCAAATTCTTTAGAAAAGTCCACATCTTTTTGTTTATCTGAACGGCATGCTGCAAATATTAATAATGGTAATAATATGTAAATCAGTCGTTTGTTCATGTTTAATAGTGTTGATTTTCAGTTATATTGCAAATTTAACACATAGTATAAAGATATAAAAATATTCAATATCTTGAAATTTTATTTTTAAACTTAATTTTTTCTGGCAGATCAATTAATTTTTTTAGCAAATTATAATATAAAGTTATATATAGAAATGCGGACATTACCCAAATAAAAATCATATTAAACCAGTATGTATTATAGTATTGACCGGCAAAATATTTTCTCGGAGCGAAAAAATGAGATCTAAAATTAAAGAATCCTTCAATATCCGGATCTCGGTAAATTGGATCAACTTGCTGAATTAATTCATCCTTATATTGTATAATCTTATTTTTTTCAAAAATTTTCTTAACTTGATCTTCAACACCTTCATTATGAAAAGCAGCACGTTTCATTCGATAGAGCTCAGGGCTTGTTTTAAGCAGGTATCGAATCTTATTTTCTTTTTCATTATTAGCTTTCTGAAAAATTGTTCCATAATAAGAGTAAATCTTATCAATAAACTCTGAAGTTTTACCTAAAACAATCTCGTTTAACCCTGCTGTATCTAGCTGATGTCCACCCTCTAAAGGAATTCCAGTTCTGATTTCTTCTTTTGAGAGTTCTGTTTTAAGTAATCTTAAATATTCGGTTATTGTTTCTTTTACTTCTTTATCATTATCAAATTTATACCAGTTATCTTCAATATATGTAAATCGCTTTTCTAATTCAGGAATATAATAAACTTGTTTGAAATCGGCATTACTTTCACGTTTTTCAATTTCATAAAAGTTTTTTTCGAATTTATTATTTTTAAACTGATTTACCATTAAAGCTTCAAAAGACCATTTTGTTGGCATAAATTCAGCGATAAGTGGTACTTTATTAATGCCTCCAACTATTCTGTTCATTTTATCAAAGGGGAACATTGCTCCACTTAATGTCATCATCGGAATCATTAAAAGCGGGATGATGATATATATTGTAACCGCAGAATTAAATGATGCTGAAATATTTAAGCCTAACATATTAGCAAAAGCAGCAGTTGTAAAAAGAGCAAACCAAAACTCAAAAGTCATTGCTCTTAATCCTAAAATATTGTTAGCAACTAAAACAAAAAGAATAGATTGAATAGCTGATATAGAGAACAGTATGAATATTTTTGAAGCCAGGTAGCCTGATCGGCTTAAATTAAGGAAAGCTTCTCGTTTTAAAATTTTCCTGTCGCGGAATATTTCTTCGGCACTAACTGTCAAACCTAAGAATAAAGAAACAATGAGTGCCATAAATATATAAATGTGAATATTTTCGTTTTCTCTAAATATATAAATATTAGAATTAGGATCGGCAATGTAACGTATTATGAAAGAAAGAAGAAATCCTAATAAAGGAGCTTCGAGTAAGTTAAGTGCAATATATTGAGTATTACTAATTTTCGAAAGGAAATCACGGATGGTATAAATTTCAAGTTGTTTAAACCAGGACGGAATATTTAAAGTAGATGGAGGGGCTTCTGTTATAACTTCAGTTTCTTCAAGCTTAATATTTTCAGTAAAGTTTTCTTCCCACTTTTGAGGTGAGATTTTTCTTTTTATGGTATATTTTCCATATTCATCAACTACTTTGGCCTCGATAATATTAAAAATAAGTTCGGGATTAACATTACCACAGGTAGGACATTCGCCAACATCGCTATTGATTTGTGCATCGAGCTTTTTAAAATACATAACTCCTTCAACAGGGTTGCCATAATAAATCATATAACCACCTGTATCCAGAATCATCATATTATCAAACTTTTTATATATGTCTGATGAAGGTTGATGGATTACAACAAAAATAAGTTTTCCTTTAAGGGCTAGCTCTCTAAGCAAGTCCATAACATTTTCTGAGTCTCTGGAAGAAAGTCCCGAAGTAGGTTCATCAACTAAAAGGATAGATGGTTCTCTGATAAGCTCCAAAGCAATATTTAGTCTTTTTCGTTGTCCTCCGCTAATCATTTTATTCATTGGAGAACCTACTTTAAGATCTTTACGATCAAATAAGCCTAAACTTGTCAGGGTTTTATGTACCAGTTCAACGATTTCTTCTTCTGTTTTATCGTTGAAACATAATTTGGCATTATAATAAAGATTTTGAAAAACAGTTAGTTCTTCAATTAACAAATCATCCTGCGGAATATAGCCTATAACACCTTCGAGTT
This sequence comes from Bacteroidales bacterium, assembly GCA_030600625.1. Next base: position 3,290 of record JAUVLS010000037.1, on the reverse strand, counting down.
TTTCTTTTTCTTCATGAAGATTTATTCCGTTGATCAGAATCTCGCCGGAAGTAGGTTCATTCAGACCGGTAAGTACATTAAGCAAGGTTGTTTTTCCCGCACCACTGGCACCCATCAAGCCAATTAATTTACCTTGATCTTCAGAAAAACTTATATTTCTTAACCCAATACCTCCATTTGGAAAAACAAAATTAATATCTCTTGCTATGTAAGAAATTTTTGTAGCTGTACTGTCAGCAAGGAAATGAGCAGCAATATCACTGTAGTAAATTGGTTTACCCTTTGGTAGTTTAATTGTTCCTCCGCTGGCAAAAAGGTAAATTCGTTTATTATTTACAGGTAGTCCGTTTAAGAAAATATCCTCATTACCATTATAGCGCATAAAATAGAGCTCAACGCTTTTAATCTGAAGGATAAGAATGTTGCCATCCAGAGCTTCAACTTTAACGTGTTTGGCTTCTTTGCACTGATTTTCTTTATCGTTAATGATAAGAGTACTCTGGTTATCTATTTCGGAAACTTCGGTATGAATTACGAAACTTTCAATACTTCGAAATTCGTCTCTGGTAAATTTAAATACTTCAGATACGGTATGAATGATTGCCATTCGTTGTTCTGAGAACTTTCTGTCGGCATTTACTAACTCAAAAATTCTAACAAGAACAATAACTTTTTGTTTTTGTGTTAAAGTTTTGTTAATCTTTTTACAAATCCCTAAAATTCTAACAGAATCCTTTACTGATGTAAGTTTTACTTTGTCATTTTTTTCAGTTTTTTCTCCTGTAACACCAGCTTTTTCGTCGAAAAGAGCCATGTATTCAGGTACTACTTCATCATTTAATTGCTGAGTTAAGAAATTCTTTACAAATTCCCTTTCGCTGGATTCTACTCCTTCGTCTTGTTTTGCTATAATAGCAAACAATTGCATAAGGGCTTTTAAAATCTCTTCACTCATAATTTTAAGTTAAAAAATGATACAAAGAAAAATAATAATAAATAAGTAATTACATTGTATAACTTACCTGTTCAAATGGTATATCTACAATATCAGCATATTCTTCACCTGCTTCTTCCATATCTTCATCATCATCGGGGAAGAACCATTTAATTAAAACTTCTTTACCATTCTCGTGCATTTCTTCAAGTTTCATCAAAATGTCAAGAATTAATTTTGAAGATGCCGTGTTGAAGTAAACAAGTTTAAATGCAAATACTGTCAGATCATTTGCTTCTTCCTGGTAATCATCAAGCCAGTTCAGCACAGGCTCGAAGAATGTTGTTACGTCTTCAGGAAGTGATCTGCCTGAAATTTCAAAAATACCATTTTCTTTATCAAGAATAATGGTTGGAGTATCGTCAGTTCCTTTGAGCTTTATTACTTCCATGATTTATTATTTTATAAGTTTCTAGCAATTGAAGATGTTAATAGAAAAAACGAACTTCCTTCATCTATTGGTAAAAAGTGAAAATCGAGCTGCTTACCTGTTTTACGAGCAATATCAATAAATCCAAGCCCTGCACCACCTTTTTCAGAAAGTCTTCCTTCTTTCATCTGGCTTTTGTAAAGTTCCTTCAGACCTTCTTTGTCTAAGTCGTTAATATGGTTTAGCATCTCGGTAAGCTCTTCGATTTTATCGTTTTCGATAACATTACCAGTAGTAACATGATAATCATTTTTTCCTTTACTTACCATAAATATGCCTCGGCCCGCAAAAATAAAGTCATCAGATCCGAAAGAATCTGCATGCTTACTAATGTTTTGCAAGCATTCAACCATAACATGGAACACCTTCTTCTGAACTGAATTCGCTTCTGACTGTTTGGCCATGTTTGATTCTGTTAGAGAAGTAAACGCTTTGGTAATTTGGTGAGTAATTTCACCTTCGTATACCAAAGTAATTTCGTGAGCTTTCATAGAACGATAAAAATCATATACAAATTCCAGAAAGCCTTTTACATTACTTTTATCCATAAGCTGTAAAATTAATATTTATTAAAATAATAAAAAATTAAAATTCTATTCCAATTAATAACACATCATCAATCTGTTTGCTCTTTCCTTTCCATTTTTTAAAATCTGTTGAAAATAAACTTGCATATTGTTGCATGTCAAGATCTTTGTTTTCAACAATAATAGATCGGATACGTTGAGGAGAATATTTTCTTCCTTCGGCACCACCCACTTGATCAGGCATTCCGTCTGAGAAAATAAATATTTTATCTCCTTTAATTATTTCAATGGCATAATTTACAAAATCTTTTTCAGCCTTTTTTCTGTGAGGAATACCCCCAATTGCTTTTCTGTTTCCTTTATATTCTAACAACTCTCCATTACGCAATAGATAAAGTGGCCGGTGTGCTCCTGAATATTGCAATTCTTTCTTTTTAAGATTTATTCTACAAAAAGCGATATCCATCCCATCACGTGCGTCAGCATCAATCCTGTCCTGTTTTAATGTGCTTCTAACACCAAAATGCAACTTATCCAGTATTTGACCTGCTGAATAATTTACATCGTGATCAACTATATTGTTAAGTAGGAAATATCCAATAAATGATAAAAGTGCTCCAGGTACGCCATGTCCGGTACAATCAACAGCAGAAATGTATAAGACATCATCTTTTTTAAAGAACCAGGGAAAATCACCACTTACAACATCGCGAGGGAGATAAAAAATGAATGATTTGGGTATATACTCCTGAATAATTGCTGTACTTGGAAGTATTGAAGACTGAATACGCTGAGCATAATTTATGCTCTCATTAATTTTCTTGTTTTTGTCTTTTATTTCAAGCTCTATTTGTTTTGCCTCCGTTATATCGTGACCTACAAACAAAACAGTTTCAAGTTCATTTTCATTAAATTCGGGGATCGCATTGTAATTCATGATTCTTTCACCAAGGTTAGCCGTGGACATGGCTATTTCCTGGTTTAATTTCTGGTTGGTTTTCCTGATTTGTTTTATAGAATCTTTAAAGAATTCAACTAATGATGGTTCAATATTTAATTCATCAATTCTTCCATTTATTATATCTTTTGATTTAACACCGATATAATCGTCAACCATTGGATTTGCGTAAAAGAACTGGCCTTTAGTATTCATTCGAAGTATTAAGTCGGGACTGTTTTCAGAAAGAGATTGCATTTTACTTTTCATTCTCTCTTCTTTCTCAGCTCTTTTCCTTTCTGTTATATCCTGAGAATTTAATATAATACCATTTATGGCAGGATCATTAAGTAAGTTTCTTCCTGTTGTTTCGATATGAATTTTCTTACCATCTTTTTTAAT
>JAUVLS010000113.1 GCA_030600625.1 Bacteroidales bacterium | reverse complement strand
TGTTGCTCCAAGTATGGGGAATTCACTTACCGAAACTGATTGTGAGTCCTGTGGATTATGTATTTCAACATGCCCGACAGGGGCAATTACAGAAAATGTTGCTTTCAAACCGGGTCCGGTAAAACTGGATACTGTTAATACATTATGTAATTATTGTTCTGTGGGTTGTGAATTAGAATATCGTCATAAATCAGAATTTGTTTGGAAAGTAACGGGCAAAGAAGGACAAATTAATAAGGATGGAAATATTTGCCGCTATCCGAAGTTTGGATATGGCATTATGAATGATACAAAACGATTAACTCAACCATTATTAAAAGTTGATGATAACTTTGAGGTTATAAGCTGGAATAAGGCGTTTGATATAATCGCTGACGAAATCAAAGCAGCTGATCCTGACGAAAATGGATTTTTTGCGGGAGCAAGATTGAGTAACGAAGAAATGTATATGATTCAGAAACTTGCTCGTGCAGGAGCAAAAACCAATAATGTAACAAGTTTCCATTATGTAGGCCGGGGAAGATGGTATAGTGAAAATTTTGAAGCAAATGTTCCTTTCAGTCAAATCAAAGATGCGAGTAGAATTTACTTATTAGGTTCGGAAGTGAATATGGACAATGCTGTAGTTAGCTTTATGATAAATAATGCCCGCGAAATTGAAAATGTCCCTGTTGAATTGGTAACAAACAAGGAGTTAAGTGCACTGGAGCATAAAGTAGATAAAACAGTTAAGGTTAAATCATATTATCATTTCATAAAGGCGGTTAATTATTATTTAATGGAGAAAGGATTGCATAATGCCATGTTTATTAAAGATAACTGCAATGGATTTGACGAGTATAAGAAAGATTTAGCTAAAGATAACTACGAAGAACTAATAAAAGAATCAGGAGTTTGTTGTCAGGAAAGTATAGAAGAATTTGCAGTGAAATATAATAATGAAATAAATGCTGTTCTTGTATTTTCCGAAAAAGAAGTTTCATCGAATGTTAGCAGAGAATTATTTAATCTGGCTATGATTACCGGCAAATTAGGAAAAACTGCTAACGGCTTGATTTCATTAAAAGAAAAGAATAATTCGCAAGGAATATTCGATATGGGAATTTCATCGAAAAATTGTATTGGGTATATTGATTTGACTGATGAAGAATATATAATGAATCTAACAAAGATATGGAACATTGATGGTTTGCCTGCTCAAGGAGATAAATGCATGGAAGAATTATTAAATGAAAGTTTAATTAAGAAATTCTATATTTTTGGTGAAGATCCTGTTGGATGTGCTAATGATAAGGCTGAAGTTCAAAAGTGGTTTGGAGATGCAGAGTTTATCATGGTTCAGGATTATTTTATGACAGAAACAGCTAAACAAGCTAATTTGATTCTTCCGGCAGTGTTCCCTGTTGAAACATCAGGTAGTTTTACAAATACACAAAAAAATATTCAGATATTTGAAAAACAGTTTAATGGTAAAGTTGAGATTGAGAACTATATGCAACTGGTGCAGATATTTAACCAGTTTACAGAAACAAAGGTTGAATCAGTTGATGATATTAGAAAAGAAATATTTGAATTATTCTCAATTATTAATAAGAAAGAAAACTATGAATTTATTTATACCGAAAAAGATGATTTGAATAAACTCTTTAAGCATGGTTGCGACTTTGTTGTTAAATATTTTGATGACGGGTTTAATAAAGCATTCAATAATTAATATGCTGTATTTTTTTTGTTATAAAATCAATTAATTTAATTAAAAGGAGAATTAATTATGTTCGATTCTATTTTATTAAATGTAAAATGCCCGGTTTGTGGTGAATCTTTGATGGATAACGATAATCTTATCGATCAGAAACCTGGAATAAAGTTAGATTTAGAAATTGGGAATAAAAAAGGAACAATAAGATTAAGCTCAATATATGGTAGTTATAACTATGTTTGTGATATTGATATCCCTGAAGGGGAAATAGCAAATTTCTTTTGTTCGCATTGTAAATCTCAAATAGTAGAAGAAACAAAATGCAAAACGTGCAATGCTCCTTTAATTCCATTTAATTTGGATATGGGAGGGAAGGTTAGTATTTGTTCTCGTAGTGGATGTAAAAACCATTTTGTGGAGTTTGAAGATATTTCTTTAGCCCTGAAAAAATTCTATCAGGAATATGGTTTTGGAGAGAAGTAAAATATAATATTCAAAAAAAGAAGATTAATCTTTTAATAGTAATCGATACATTACAATAAGAAAATGAATATATTATGAAAGAATTTAAATCGATTAATGATGTTCTTGATTTTGCGATAAATGGAGAACAGGAAGCTGTTGATTTTTATAATCAATTAGCAGAAAATTCTAAAACTGAAGATATGCGTCATGTATTTACTTCATTTGCACAGGAAGAAATGGAGCATAAAACTCGTTTAACCAAAATTAAAGCTGAAGGAGCATATCAATTTGAGAAAAAGGAAATAGTTGATCTGAAAATTGGTGATTATACGGTTAGTGTAAAACCATCACCTGAGATGAGTTATCAGGATGCATTAATACTTGCAATGAAAAAAGAAAAGGCAGCTTTTAGATTATATTATGAATTAGCTAAAAGAGCAAATAATGATGAGATGAAAGACGTATTTTTATCTTTGGCTCAGGAGGAATCAAAGCATAAACTAAGATTTGAAATAGAGTATGACGAATATGTATTAAGGGAAAATTAGTTACAATATGGACACATCTAAAAACTCAGTAATATTGAAATATTGGAAAAATGGAATGTTGTGAAAACAGCATTATTCCATTATTTTAACCATTGATGTTTTTTAGAAAAACACTCAATAAACAACACACAATAATCAATAAAAAAGTTAAAAGAAAGTCAAATATGCAGAAATAATGAAAATTGAATATTGTATGTTGGGTGTTGAATGTTTAATTCCTATAATGAATTAGCATTTAATAACTACCAACTACAAACAATATAAAGTCAAAAAACTTTAGACACTATTAAATATAAAAGAAAAACAACTGATTAGTAATATTTTTTTTATTGATCGACTTCATGTAATTTTGTTTATGATTTTTTATTTGTAACACAATTTTTATCATTCATAAGGGTTAGTTAACCTGAAAAAACTATTAAAGTGAAAAGACTTACTCTGATACTAATTTTATTTTCAATAATTAATAATTATTCTTTTGCTCAAAGTGATACGATTATTATTGAGAGATCGAAAGAAAAAGTAATTATCGGAGGACAACCATATTATGTTCATGTTGTTAAAAAAGGAGAAACTCTTTATTCGCTGAGTAATGCTTATAATATTACACAAAAGGAAATAGCAAAAGAAAACCCGGAAATTTTTCTTGGTTTGCAGATTGGGCAAGCATTGAAGATTCCAGTGGTTGAAAAGAAATCAGGTAAAGATAAAATTCTCAGTAATGATTTTATTTATCATCGTGTTAAAAAGGAACAAACGTTATACTCTCTTTCGAAAAAATATAATGTTTCACAGGAAGATATTATAGCATGTAATGATCCAATGGTTAGGTATGGAATTAATTTAGATCAGATATTGAAAATTCCAAAATCAAAAGATGTTGTTGAGGCAATACAAAAAATTCCGGTTGTTGAACCATTAGAAGATACTATTCGTGTTGCAAGTCAGTTTATATATTATACCGTTAAACCAAAAGACACACTTTATTCTTTAATCCGATTTTATGAAATAACCGAAGATATACTTTTAGAACACAATCCATTTGTTAGTGAGGGTTTAGTAGTTGGTCAGGTATTAAAGATACCAAAGGTTGTAGATATTGAAAGTGCCACTGTATTAATAATACCGGACGAAGAATCAGGCGATACAATTCTATATGAAAAGCGAACATCAATAGCTTATTCTGATTCGGTAAATTTCCCGGATTGCGAACACATAAGAGGCATGCAACGAGAGCCATATCAGGTTGCCCTTTTATTGCCATTATATCTGGAAAAAAATGACGAAGAATTTTATATTGATTCATCCGAAGTAAACGATTTTGGGAAAAAAATCTATGAAAAAGTATTTTATAATAGGTTTTATATTTATCCGAGGTCTGTAACTTTTGTCGAGTTTTACGAGGGTTTATTATTAGCGATTGATACCTTAAAACAAAAAGGCTTATCGATTAATTTGCATGTTTACGATACTCAAAATGATACTTCGCGAATAAAAGAAATTTTAAGTTTTCCAGGGTTTGCAAGTACAGATTTAATTATTGGACCGATATTCAATCACGAAGTTCGATTAGTTTCTGAATTTTCAAAAGATAATCAGATAAAGATGATTTCTCCTTTATCGGACAATTTAAATCTTGTTGATAAAAATCCGTATTTGTTTCAGGTTAATCCATCCTATAATTCACAAATAGATGAGTTTGCAAAATTTGTTTCAGGTTTTGGAGATAAAAATATTGTTCTGGTGCACAATGGAGACAGTTTAGGATATAGCAATATTCAAATGGTTAAGGATAAAATTTTTAATAACTTGTCCATTGATACACTTGTAAATAATATTCAATTTAAAGAAGTTGTTTTTGAGGATAGTATTAATGTCCTTGAGCATGCACTAAATGAGGAAATCGAAAATGTATTTGTTATTCCTTCAAACGAAGAAGCTTTCGTAACAAATGTTGTAACAAAATTAAATACAATTAAAACTTTCGGACATCAGGTTCGGGTAATTGGATTATCGCGTTGGCAGCGTTACAACAACATTGATCCTGAGTATTATTTTAACCTGGAATTATGTATTGCTACACCATTTTTCATTGATTATCATCATAAGGATGTTAAGAATTTTATTTTAAAATATCGTGATACATACAAAAGCGAACCGAGCCAAATGGCAATTCATGCTTATGATGTAGGTTTATATTTTCTTACAGCAATGATGAATTACGGAAAAGATTTTGAACAATGTATATATAATTATAAGGTAGACTTGTTACAGGCAGATTATAGATTTGTTAAGTGGTACGAAACGTCAGGATATGAAAATGTGGGTGTTGATATTATAAAATATTACGATGGGTATAATATTTTTAGACTTGATGATCTTAAAAAAAACATACAGCCACTTTCACAAAGTTTTGAATAAGAAATTATAAATTTGAGAATACAACAATTTAACACTCTTTAACTTAAAAGGGTGTTTTTTTTAGTTAAAAGATTTTGATTTTAAAATATTTACCTATATCTTACTCTAAAATTCATCTCAATTTTATAATAATTTTATGGCAAGTTGCAGAGACATAAAGAAGGATATTAATTTTCTGGCTAACCAAATGATAAACGAATGTTTTTCTTTTATGGAGTATTCGCCTGTAAATAATCAGGAGAATGTTTTAGACATTTTACATGATGTTGAACAACTTCGCCGAAATTTACTGTATAAAGTGAATAATCCTCCCGAGAATGGAAGTATTAAAGAGCATTATAGTAATATTATTACCGAGATGTACGACATGAATATGAAATTACTGGAAGAGTTAAATAGCTTATCTGAAAAATAGAAGCCGGAAAGTAATATATTTTGAAAGATTTGTATAAACCTTAAATCCACAGGTTGACATTCAAAAAGACT
>JAUVLS010000136.1 GCA_030600625.1 Bacteroidales bacterium | reverse complement strand
TACAAGAACAAAATATTAAGCATATTGATTTTATGTTAATTCAGCTAAATGGAGTTGAACCAGAAGCATTAGAAGGATTAAAAAATTATAAACCAAATCACATTGCTATAGCTTCGAGATATTCTAAAAATAACAAACCTGTAGCACCAATTATTGCCAATGTTTTGCAGGAAAGAAATTATAAGAGTACAATTGTAAAACGTGATTTTGTGTTTGCAGAATTAAAATAAAAAATCTATATGAAGAAAGAAGAAATAATTCTTAAGCAATTAAAAGACTTGTTAGAAGCATCTGGTGATGGAGATTTTGAGAAATGGAGTAGAGATATTTTGAGCAAAAACGTGAAAAGATTTTTAAATGATATTAAGTATATTAAAAAGTATTGTAAATCTGGGGAAATATTAGAAATTGGTTCCGCACCATATCATCTGACATATACACTATCTAAATTAGACTATTCAGTTATTGGAATTGATATTGATCCCTCAAGATTTGAAAAATTTATTCAAGAGCAAAATTTAAACATCATAAAACATGACATCGAAAATGATGCATTGCCATTTAAAGATAATGAGTTTCAATTCGTAATTTTTAATGAAATTTTTGAACATCTAAGAATTGATCCTATATCTACATTAAAAGAAATAAATAGAATCTTACAACCAGATGGTATTCTTATGCTTACTACCCCAAACCTTTATTCTATTCAGAATATTGTTAGTTTTCTAAGGGGCAGAGGATTTGATAATCCGTATAAGCAGTTTGAACAATTGCATAAAATTGGACATATGGGACACGTTAGATTATATTCCGTTAAGCAGGTAAAAGAGTTTTTAAACAATACAGGATTTGATGTTATAGATACCGATAGAAAATCATATTTGCCATTAGATGGACTTTATGCTCCATTTAACATTTTGCGAAGTATATTTCCTGGGTTCCATACAGTTCAAATTAGCATTAGCAAAAAAAGATCAAATTGAAAATTTCTGATAAAATTCAATTACCAGATGAACGGATACTTAACGAATAATCAAATTGAATATATCTTTTATCATTTAAACCTTTCCCTTGAATTGAATGATAAAATAAAGAAATACTTTCTTTTTAATAAAAGTGATAATACATTAGAAAATCAAACAAGCAAAATTGTATTTAATCTATCTTCAGATGAATTTGATATTAAAAAGATATTATGGAACGAGGAGATTCCGATTCTCTTTCCTCTATCAAAGAGTAATAATTTTTATTCTATTGAAAATAATAATTTAATTTTTCATCATGATATATTAAAATCTTGTTTTTATTTATTGTCCGGATACCAGGAATATAATAGCACCAACATTGATAGTTTTGGAAGATTTACTTACAAAAATTCTGTTCAGGAAAAACTAGGTATAATAGGAAAACCTATTGTGAATTATTATTTTAAAATTATTGCAACTGCTTTAAATGAATTTTTAAAACAACAGAATATTGAATTAAAACAAAGGACTCTCTTTAACAATTTTGCCTTTTTCCTAACTCACGATATTGACAATGTCGATTATTATACTTTTAATCGTCTACTCTATAAAACAAAGGAAATCACCGGTTTAGTTAAAACCTATTACAGTTTCAAAACTAACATAAAACATATATTTAAAACAAGCTTTGAGTTATTGAAATTCTCTAAAAAACAAAATCCTGCATGGAACTTTAACTATTTAAGGGATATAGAGAAACAAAACAATTTCCGATCTGCATTTTATTTTTTACAAAAAGATAAAAAATATCACGATTCAGACTATAATTATTCAGATAACAGAATTAATTCACTATTTCAATATTTGATTAATGAAGGATGTGAAATTGGTTTGCATGGAACAGTGGCATCTGTTACTAATGAAGAAAAGTTATTTCGAATACTAGAGAATATAAATTCTAATCTCCCTAATCCGGTTTTGGGAATTCGCCAACACAGGCTATTATATAAATTACCTGAAACAACTTTAAATCATGAAAAGGTCGGGCTGAAATACGATACATCACTATGTTTTGCTGAACACGAGGGTTTTAGAAATTCATTTTGTCTTCCCTTTAAACTTTATGATTTCGAAAATGACCATATGATAGATGTTTGGGAGATTCCACTAAACGCAATGGATGTAACTCTTTTTCATTATCGTGAATTAAATAATTCAAATGCACAATTAGTCATAAAAAGTTTAATACAAGAAATTAAAAAGTTTAACGGAGTATTTACATTATTATGGCATAACGACTTTTTTGATGAAGACAGATTTGTTGGTATTAAAAGTTTTTACGAAGATTTACTGCGTTATATAAATTCAGAAAATCCTGAAAACTGCTTAGCTTACGAAATTATTAGAAAATGCTCGGCAAACTAAAACACACAGCTAAACAAACTATAATATATAGCTTAGGAAATATTAGCTCTAAGCTCATTGGATTTATTTTATTGCCATTATATACCGGGTATTTATCGACCGAAGAGTATGGGATTTTTGCTATTTTAGAAGTTACTGCTACTATAATGGTTGCTGTTTTTAGTTTTAAGCTATCTACATCGATGATGAGATGGTGTTCGACAGAAAATTCTGAACACAAAACAAAATCTATTCTTTTCACAACTTATACCAGTGCATTTTTTATAATCGTTTTATTAAATCTTTTATTGCAACCTTTTCGCAATTCTTTTTCAAGTGTGTTTTTTGGTAATATTGAATATGGAGAATATTTTTTAATTCTTTTTTTATCAGTTTCGTTTGAGATTTTAAATTTATTTTCATTTGATTTAATTCGATTAAAAGAAAAACCAGTCTTTTTTATTTCCATTTCAATTTTAAGATTATCAACAATCCTAATATTAAATATTTATTTTATAAAATATCTGGGATTAGGAGTAAAAGGCATTATATTAAGTCAACTTATTGGCAATGCACTAATTACAATTACCACCTTGCCGTTTCTGATTAAAAACATGATTTGGAGTTTCGATTATCCTGAATTAAGAAAAATGACTAGTTATGGTATTCCTCTTGTTTTCTCAACCATATCTATGATGTTGCTTACAATGGGTGATCGATATATTATTAAATACTTTCTAAATTATTCCGAAGTTGGAATTTATTCACTTGGTTATAAAATTGCAAGTGTTACGAATGTAATAATTATTCAGTCCTTTCAAACTGGATTTTTACCAATAGCTTATAAAAATTTCAATAAACCCGATGCACAACGTTTTTTTTCAAAAACATTAACATATTATACATTTATTCTTGTACTTGCCAGTCTTACTTTATCGTTATTCTCACAAGAAGTAATTGAATTATTTTCAAAAAATGCTGAGTATAATATTGCCTATACAATTGTACCATTTATTTCTTTAGCTTTTATTTTTAAAGGCATCCAATATGTTTATTCGTTGGGACTTCATTTCGTTAAAAAAACAAAATACAATGCATATATAGTTCTTTGTGCAGCAATAATAAACTTTATTTTAAACATGTTATTAATTCCGCGTTTTGGTATATATGGTGCAGCAGTAGCAACAATAATTTCGTGGATTCTAATGTCAACTGCTTTTTACAAATTTTCGTTTAAGTTTTATAAAGTTAAATACGAAATACAAAAAATCATTCTGCTTGTTTCTATTGGAGCAGGATTATACATTTTTTCATTGTTATTTATTAACTTCAACTTTTACTTGAAAATAATTCTTAAAGTAATTCTAATTGGATTGTTCCCATTAATACTGTGGGCTTTTAACTTTTATGAAAAAATAGAAATTGAACGAGTAAAAGGATTTATTAATAAGTGGAAAAATCCAAGTAACTGGAAAAGAAATCTCCTAAAATAATTCTACTAACTTACTGGTTAGAACTTTTCTGCTATAATTGCTAATTTCTTTGTAATCCGGTTCGTGAGTTTTGTTTTGCTCCCTCATGTCAATCAAACTTTCTAAATACTGAGCAAGTTCTTTAAAAGCTGAATAATCATACATTTTCCCAATATTACAATTGGTTATGATTTTAGCTGCATCACCATCAGTTGGACCAATCCCAACTATAGGAATTCCAGAAGCCAAATATTCGAAAAGTTTACCTGTTAGAATTCCTTTATTCCCGTTAAAATCAGGGATTACTAATAACAATGCTGATGAATTATATAAATATTTGATAGATTCTTGATGCGGAACATAATTTACTATTTCAACATAATCTAACAATCCTGCATTATCAAATTCATTTAGTTTAGACTCTGCAACATTTCCAATAAATCGAATTATAATATCTTTTTCATTAGATTTTATCTTTTTACATGCAGCAATAAATGATTTAATATTATATTGATCTGATAATGTTCCGGTATAAGTTATTGTAAATCTTTCAGGACGAACACATTTTTGTCCTATAAAGTCATTCTCATCAAACCCATTTGAAATAACAATAAACTTATCTTGCTCAACTTTTCTTCTAAGTTTTTCTTTTAACGAATCCCCTACTGCGATTACCGTATCTGCTTTCTCAAGGACATTTCTCTCCTTCTTTTTATCAATTCTTTTTACAAGTCCGGTATGTAATAAGTCTTTATAATAATAAATGTCTGTCCAGGGATCACGAAAATCTGCAATCCAGTTAATATTTAATTTCTTTTTAAGTTTTAATCCTATTAACTGTGTTGAATGTGGTGGGCTGGTTGTAATTACTGTATCTATTTTATATTCTGAAATAATTTCTTTTGCTTTTTTGTAAGCATATTTGTTCCATCCAACTCGTGCATCAGGAATAAAAAAGTTGCCTCGAATAAAGCGCAAAACTATTTGAAGGATGCTCTTTTTATTTACATTGGTAAATCCACCATAGGCAATATTTTTCTTGCCAAGTATTTTCGATAATAAACTTAAAGGTTCAAAAGATTTCGTTTTAAAAACTTTCAAATCCGGACTTATATCTTTTTCTAAGCTCTTGTCAATTTGAAGATAGGAAGCATGATTGGGATCAACAGTTAATATTATTGGTTCAATATCAAATTCAGGAAGGTATTTGGCAAATTTCAACCAACGTTGAACACCGGCCCCGCCACTTGGAGGCCAGTAATATGTTATGATTAAAA
>JAUVLS010000266.1 GCA_030600625.1 Bacteroidales bacterium | reverse complement strand
GGAAATCCTAAATCAGTCGGAGGTCATATCTCATTCTCGCCAGATGAAAAATATTTAGCTTATGCCAAATATAAAAGTGATAATGATATTGCCATAATACGACTTAAAGACCGAAAAGTAATTCAGGTATTAAATGGTCATTCACATATTATTAATAAAGTGGAGTTTAGTCATAATGGGAGATTTCTTGCCAGTGCTTCTTCTGATGAAACAGCTTGTATATGGAAATGGGAAAACGAGCAAATGGTTCTACTTCAAAAATTTACTTATAAAAAAGCTGTTATGGGTGTAAGTTTCAATTACAATGATGAGTATTTTCTGACTGGAGGTAATAATAAGATGATTCATTTGTATAAAAATAATAATGATAAGTACATACTTTCTGACACCATTCCCGATTTAAAATATTGGGTATATGATGTTTGTTTTCATCCCTCTACAAATGAATTTGTTACTTCCTCACAGTATGAGGTCAGAAGATATAATATAAATAAACAAAAAATATTATTTAAAGATAGTTTAAAAATTCGGGTTAACAGATCGCTTAAATACAATTCTACTGGTGAATATTTGGTGTTTGGAAGGTATCAGGATCTTGTTATTTTAAAAGTGGACAATGATAATATTGTTGAATATGAAAGTATATACCGACACAGTGATCATGTATTTGGGGGGACATTTAGTGATGACGGATTATTTCTTACATCGTTCAGTTCAGATAAATCATCAATTATATGGGAGTTAACAGGGGTAGAACCTTCGCGAAAATCATTAATTACAGATTATATGGATGGCGAATTAACTTCGGCGCAAAAAATAATACTAACATCAGAAGTAATTGAAAATATTTTAAACAAATTAGAACGAAAATTAACCGCACCACGCGATGAATTTGAAACAACAATTCAATATTCTGAAAGAAGAGAAAATCTAAAATCTGAAGTTTTAGCTCAGTTACAATATCATACCGAAAAGCATTACAATTTAAAATCTAAGCCAGGAGGAAAAATTGAAATTCCAATTGCAAGGTTAATAGGATATAATGCCGACTTGCAAATATATAAAATACGATTTTTGGAAACTGATGCTGGTATTAAAATATCAACTGAAGACGCAAAATTATTTAAACTCAATTGGGAAAAAGCTTATTTGCAGGCAAATAAAGTGAAAAATAAAGATGGTAAATCATTCGAGTATTCCAATTTTGAAATGGTTCATCCTGTCAGTAAAAAAATATTTTCTGTTACGCCTGTTGAAAATCCGTTTCACCTTGTAAAGCGTAACCGAAATATTGATATTCAAAAGGGTAGAGCAGAATCGGATATTGCTAAAGCAGAGAAAAAAGCTGTTGGAGAAGACGTATTGGGTGTTGATCGTGCATTAATATTCGCAACTAACATTTACGACTCATTTTCGGAACTTGTTAATCCTGTTATTGATGCAAGCACAGTTGCAGAAGAATTGCAAACAAACTATTTTGTTGGAACGGAACTTATTGTAAATCCGACATTGAAAGAAGCAATAGAAAAGATTCGAGAGTATGCAAAATTAGAATACAGCAAAAACGATAACTTATTAATTTTTTTTGCCGGGCATGGAATTTATGATGAAGTTTTTAAAGAAGGATACATAATATCTCGTGATTCGAAATCAGATGATGTGGCAAAAACTTCGTATTTATCACATTCTAATTTACGAACAATGATAAATAATATTCCATGTAATCATATTTTATTAGTAATGGATGTATGTTTCGGTGGCACATTCGATCCCTTAATTGCAACAAGAAGTCGGGCAGCAGATATGTATGCCGAGGTAACAAATGAAGAGTTTATTCAACGTAAAAAGAAATATAAAACCCGCCTATATCTAACCTCAGGCGGTAAAGAATATGTTCCCGATGGTCGACCAGGACATCACTCTCCGTTTGCACGGAAATTTTTAGAAGCATTGCGAAATTATGGTGGAAATGACGGAATATTAACTATAAATGAAATTATTCAATACGTAGAAAAAGTAGAACCACAACCGCAATTTGGCGAATTTGGCGATAATGAACCGGGAAGTGATTTTATACTATTGGTTAAATAGTTTAAGTGTTTACTGGTTTATTTGAAGTGTCTAATTGTTGCTTATCATTAAATTTATGATATACTTAATTATTTATATTACCTGTAAACTTATGAACCGTTAAACTCTTAAACCAATACTTTTACCAGAACATACTTTTCTGCTTTATTGCTCCTTCATGTTCAAGTAACCACTGTTTTTTCAATAGTCCACCGGCATAACCTGTTAAACTTCCATCGTTCCCGATTACCCTGTGGCATGGTATTATAATAGGTATGGGATTCTTTCCATTTGCCGAGGCTATAGCACGTATTGCTTTTTCATTACCAAATTGTTTCGAAAGCTCAATATATGAAATAGTTTTACCATAAGGAATCTTTATTAATAAATTCCAGATTTTTCCCTGAAACTCAGTTCCTGCAGGATTTATTCCAACACTAAATTCTTTTCGTTCTCCCTTAAAATACTCATCTAATTGGTTTATACATTTCTGAATTTGAGCTGGAATTATTTCCATTTTAAAGAAATCAGCAGTAAATTCAATTTTTATAATATCACACTCGTTTGAGATAATTCTCAAATTACCAATGGGTGATTTGTAGTAAGCCTCGAACATTATTTACAAAAGCTAAGCAGTAGTTTTATATTGCTTTATCTTATTTAACTCTGTTTCCAGCACTTCTTTTAATTTAACAAACTCTTCATCAGTGAATCCGGTTACCTGGTAAATAATATTACCTTCACGATCTAATACAATATTTCTTGGAATATATTTTTCGGCAAATAAGGAATATATTTTTCTTCCCGGATCAGGAACAATATTAAATGTATATCCTGTTCTTTCTTTGAAGGCAATCATTTCATCTGGCACATGTTCTCTGCCAAAAACAATTAACTCAAAACTTTCATTATCTTTATATTTAGTCCAAATTTCATTTTCAATATAAGGCAATTCTTTCATGCAAATAGGGCA
>JAUVLS010000233.1 GCA_030600625.1 Bacteroidales bacterium | reverse complement strand
ATGCATAATCCTAAGATAAATTCTCTTAGGATTTTTCTTTCAGGTTAATTTTTTATATCGCCACCTCCAAACATTACAAAGCCTTTAATTACAATTTCTTTGCCAACATCCATTGTAGTACCTGATTTTATATGTCTTTTGTCTGAGAAACCACCTAATATTGCAACAACATCAACTTTAACATTCCAGTTTTCAGGAACAATTATAGCAGATCCTCCAAACATGCAAAACACATCAATTACATTTTGTCCAGGTGCTAAAGTAGCTTTTGTTAAATCAATTTTTGATCCTCCAAATAATGCAGTAATTCTTCCCCCTTTGAAATTTTCCGATGTAATAACTCGATCACCACCACCTAAAATAGCAATATCATCAATATAATCAGAACTACCGGATTGTTCTGAGCTTCTTCTTACACTAGTAGATCTTAAAATAATAAGCAAACCAATAATAATTAAAACCGAAGGCCAGAATAATCTTCTTATCGAATAGGGAATATGAACTACATCGGGTATTAAAAACATAAGTCCGATTATTAATAATATCCATCCTGTAGTTTTATTCTCGCGAGTAGAAATAAATATAACACCCAGCACTATTAAAATCATTTTCCATGAAAAAACGTAATGCATTATTTGTCGAGGGAAAAAATCTAAAGTTCTTCCAATAAATGCTACACCAATTAATATAAGGACAATTCCTATAATTCCTCTTCCAATGTTTCTATTTGATTCCATATTATTATTTTTTAAGTTTAAAGTTTATACGTACTAAATTAAACAATTTTTATTAAAGGTAAATAGCAAATAAACATATATCCTATATTTCAAGCCTTAAGCCATCGTAGGCAAGCGATATTCCTTGAGGTAATTCTTCATTTACATTATGATGTAAACCCATTTGATGACTTATATGTGTAATATACGCACGTTTGGGGCTTAGTTCATTAATTAGCTCCAAAGCTTCTGATAGTGAATAATGAGAAACATGTTTTCTTTTGCGCAGAGCATTTATCACCAGGTATTTTGTGCCGTGCAGTTTCTCTTTTTCTTCTTCACTAATATAATTAGCATCAGTTATGTATGCAAAATCTCCAATTCTAAAACCAAAAACAGGAAGCTTATAATGAAAAACCTGAATAGGAATAATCTTTACTCCTTTTATTTCGAATGGCTCATTTGCTAATTCATGCAAATTAATTTGAGGAACACCCGGATATTTATTTTCTTCGAAAGAATAAAAGAATTCCTCTTTTATAACTTTCTGAACTCTTTTTTCTGCATATATATCGACAGGTTTCTGATTCATGAAGTTAAAAGCACGAACATCATCTAATCCGGCAATATGATCGCGATGTTCGTGTGTAATGAGGATAGCGTCAATGTCATTTACTTTTTCACGAAGCATTTGTTGTCTGAAATCAGGGCCGGCATCAATAACAATATTTACACCATCAACTTCAATTAATGTAGCTGCACGTAAACGTTTATCATTTGGATCTGTCGATTGACAAACCGCACAATTACAAGCTATAACCGGTACTCCCTGAGAAGTTCCTGTGCCAAGAATTTTTACCTTCAAAACTTTAATCTTTTTAGTATTACCACCAATTTAGCGGAAAATACATAATAATCAAACTGATATATTTTAGTATGGATAACTGGAATGTTGGAATATTGGATGATTAGCGAGACATTACTATAACATTCCATTATTCCATTATTCCATTATTCCATTTTTGCATTCTTCCGGTTTTCCTTAGTTAATAATATTAGATTTATCCATTTAAATAATGGTAAAACTATCCTTTTTAAATTCTAACCGAATAGAAAGATACAACAAATATAACAAAACTATTACGGCTAATATTGCTGAAGGGATAGCCGCTTCTTTCCCAAATAATGTCAGTGCTGTTACAACCGAGAACCCAGAGCTTTTGATAGTTAATAATAATACTTGTGTTATGTTACGTTCGTATTTAATTCCAGCTTTTTTAGAGAAAAATTCAAATAATGAGCCAATACCAAAAGTCGCTGATAAAAGTACAATAGAAGATAACATTAAAACAGTTGGATCCGAAAAGAAAACATCGCGATTCATTCCAACAGCTGTAAAAATGATAATCGCAAATCCCCAGTCAACAGCCTTACCACGAATTATGGCTACATATTTAAAAACTGGTTTGTATAATAAAAAACGAGAAACAATAAGAGGAACAAGCACTAATTTAATCATCAAAACAAATAATGACCAGGCACTAACACTTGCACCATCAGAAAAAACCTGTATCAGTACAGGGGCAATTACAATTGAAGCAAGAAAAGCCCCAAAAACACCTAAAATAGAATACTCAATATCGCCCTTCAAGATACCTGAAAACGGTATTACTGCAACTCCCGGTGGTGCAGCAACAATAACAACAAATCCCATGAATAATTCTTTTGTGGGCATTAAGAACCAAGCCAGCACCAAGACAACTGCTCCGAATATAAAATAATTAAGCACCGTTCCAATAAGCATCGGCTTAAACAATTTTTTTATTGGCAACAATGCTTTTGAATCAATACCTGTAGTAGCAAAAACCATAGTAATTGCTAAAACATATATGGTATATCCTTTTATATAAGTTGCATAATCCCCAAAAGACAATCCCATGATTACCGCAAAAACAAGAATGAAATTTCTGTTCAGAATTATTTTAAGTATAAAGTTCATATTCTTTGATTTTAACAATTAACAAATATAAAAGCTAATTATCTAATACAATTATTTTAACTGATTGTTTATGATTATTGATAATTCTATTTAAGGGTAGTGTTGAATTAATAAATAGGTGTTAGCAGATATCCATTTAGGGTTTAATGTCATTCCGTACTCCTGACTGCCGTCAGGCCAATGTCAGTAAGTTAAGAATAGCAGCCCTGAAAGGGCTATGTGTACTAGCGTAGGGCAACGCCCTACGGTTAATGATAAAAAGGGAAAAGTCCTGAAAAGACGTAATGTATATCCTTTCGTCCTTTCAGAACTAAACCATAACATTTATAACCACACAGGGCGTTGCCCTGTGCTTATATATTAAAGGCTTTCAGCCTTAATTTATTGATATTGGCCGCCAGACAAACCATTAGCACCTTATAATTAGACAAGATCAGAATAACTCTATTTGAATTTAATTATGAATTTTATAAATTTGATATTTATCATTAAACCGTATAAAATGAAAAAGATAATAACTCTCCTGTTTGTGTTCAGTTTATGGATCAGCAGAAAATTAGGGTGGAGTTATAAATATTTTCTATTTTTATTTTATGGAAATAGAATCAATATTGCAATATTTATTACCCAAGGAGATCCAGCTTTATTTTGATTTTGTCAATATTAAAGAAGATACCAATAA
>JAUVLS010000252.1 GCA_030600625.1 Bacteroidales bacterium | reverse complement strand
CGTTCATCAGCCGTGGAACTCTGTTGAAAAAAATCTTGATAAGACTTTAACTGTACTTCAAGAAAATCAGGATAATCTAACTGATTTTTTGCTGAAGCGAAACTAATTCTTTTATTTAATATATTTGAAGCCATTGACTTTATAATTAATTGAACTCAAACATTTATGATAATAAAAAGGCCTAGAATCCCATTCACGAGACTCTAAACCCAGTAAGTTAGTATGTTAGGTCAATCCTATTTAAGTTCAACTTCTGCTCCTGCCTCTTCTAATTGTTGTTTAAGTGAATCTGCTTCTTCTTTTGACACACCTTCTTTAATAGCTTTAGGTGCAGCGTCAACTACTTCTTTAGCTTCTTTAAGACCTAAACCTGTTAATTCCTTAACTAATTTCACGATCTGTAATTTTGCTCCACCTGGATGTTTTAAGACAACATCAAATTCATTTTTCTCAGCTTCTCCAGCTTCTCCGCCAGCAGCAGGGCCAGCTATTGCAACAGCTGCAGCTGCAGGTTCAATACCATATTCTTCTTTTAATATGTCTGCTAATTCATTAACCTCTTTTACAGTTAAATTAACCAACTGTTCTGCAAACGCTTTTAAATCTGCCATTTCTTTTTATTTTTTAATTAAATTTAGTTATTGCTTTACTTATTCTTTTTTATCTGATAATGTTTCTAAAACACCAGCCAAGATATTATTTCCTGACTTTAATTGTGAGATTACTGTTTTCATTGGAGATTGTAATAATCCAATAATATCTCCCAGTAATTCTTCTTTAGATTTAATATTTACTAAGTTTTCTAACTGATCATTACCAATATAAATTGACTCTTCAACATAAGCTGCTTTTATAAGTGGTTTTTCAAATTTCTTGCGAAATTCTTTGATCACCTTAGCTGGAGTATTCCCAGTTTCAGTAAACATTATAGCGGTAGACCCTTTTAAAACATCGTATAATTCTTCTACATTGTAGTCTGTTTTATCCAATGCTCTTTTAAGAAGGGTATTCTTAACAACCACCATTTTAATCTTACTTTCAAAACACTTTCTTCGTAACAAGCCAGTTGCTTCAGCATTTAGCTCGCTAGTATCTGTAAGATAAAAATGAGGCGATCCATTTAATTGATCAACTAGGTTGTTAACTATGATATCTTTCTCTTCGCGTTTCATAATTAATATTTTTTACTCTTATTACAGGACCTTAAAAAGATTTTGTATCTATTTTAATTCCCGGACTCATTGTACTTGAAATGTATACACTCTCAATGTAAGTGCCTTTTGTAGCAGCTGGTTTTAATTTATTTACCATAGCAACAAATTCACGAACATTCTCAACTATTTTCTTAGGTTCGAATGATACTTTTCCAACAGCAGAATGAATAATACCATATTTATCAACTTTAAAATCGATTTTACCCTTTTTAACTTCTTCTACTGCCTTTCCTACTTCCATAGTAACAGTTCCGACTTTTGGGTTTGGCATTAATCCTCTTGGTCCCAGAATACGTCCTAGTTGTCCAACTTTAGCCATTACAGGAGGCATAGTGATAATAACATCAATCTCAGTCCATCCTTTTTTAATCTTTTCAATATACTCGTCTAATCCAACATAGTCTGCTCCGGCAGCTTTAGCTTCTTCTTCCTTTTCGGGAGTACATAAAACCAAAACTTTAAATGTTTTACCAGTACCATGAGGCAAGGTAACAACACCCCGAACCATTTGGTTGGATTTTTTTGGATCAATTCCTAATCGCACATCAAGATCAACAGAAGCATCAAATTTTGTTGTTGTAACCTCTTTAACAAGGCCAGCTGCTTCTTCTAAAGTGTAATGTTTACCTATTTCGATCTTTTCCTGAGCAATTTTTTTATTTTTAGTAAGTTTTGTCATAACTTCTTTCGAGATATTATAGATTATTAATTACCCGGGAATTTACCTTTTACAGTTATCCCCATACTTCTGGCAGTACCAGCAACCATCTTCATTGCCGACTCAACAGTAAAGGCATTTAAATCTTGCATTTTTTCTTCTGCAATAGTTTTCACCTGATTCCATGAAACAGAAGCAACTTTTGTTCTGTTAGACTCAGCTGATCCAGATTTAAGTTTTGCCATTTCTAATAATTGAACAGCAACAGGAGGTGTTTTCGTAACAAAATCAAATGATTTGTCAGAATAAACAGTTATAATAACAGGAATAACCTTACCGGCTCTATCCTGTGTACGTGCATTAAACTGCTTACAAAACTCCATAATATTAACACCTTTAGCACCTAATGCAGGTCCTACCGGTGGAGATGGATTAGCGGCGCCACCACGAATTTGTAATTTTATTAATCCAGCAACTACTTTAGCCATAATCTAATTTTGTTCTTAAATAATTTACTCTTTTTCAACCTGCATAAAACTTAATTCTAATGGTGTTTTTCTTCCGAAAATTTTAACCATTACCTTAAGTTTTTTCTTCTCATCGTTTACTTCTTCGATTATCCCATTAAAACTATTAAACGGACCATCGATCACTTTAACAGTTTCACCAACATAGAATGGAACGTTGATTTCTTCATCGCTCTCGGCAAGTTCATCAACTTTACCAAGTATACGATTAGCCTCAGACTGACGAATAGGTGTAGGATTATTACCTTCCGACTCTAGGAAGCCAATTACATTAGGTATATTTTTCAGGGTATGAACAATTTCTCCAACCAAGACTGCCTCAATAAGAATGTAACCAGGGAAAAAACTTCGTTCTTTACTAATTTTTTTCCCATTCCTAATTTGGTAAACTTTTTCGGTTGGAATTAATACCTGTGAAATATACTCCTGTAAATTGAGTCGTGAAATTTCGCTCTCTATGTATTCCTTCACTCTTTTTTCTTTCCCTCCAATAGCACGGAGAACATACCATTTCTTTTCAACTTCAGCCATTTTTCGTTCCTTCAATTAATAAAACATACTATAAATTAAGTCCATTAAATTTTGGAAACTATAATCCATTGCAAATATAATAAGTGCAATAATTAGCGAAGTAACCATAACAACTAATGCACTACTTTGTAAATCAGACCATGTAGGCCAGGATACTTTGTATATTAGTTCGTTAAATGCTTCTTGTAAGTATAATTTAATTTTCATGATTCAATATCAAATTTTGCACGGGTGGTAAGGATCGAACTCACGACCTTTGGTTTTGGAGACCACTGCTCTACCAGCTGAGCTACACCCGTATATAAAAGGAGATTCGAAATCCCGAATCACC
>JAUVLS010000218.1 GCA_030600625.1 Bacteroidales bacterium | reverse complement strand
ATTTCTCCTTGTAAGCCACATTTGCTTCTTTGACATTTTTATCCAATAAAGCATAAGTTTCCATATCATGTTTAAATTGTAATCCATCATTCTCTTTCATTAAAATATTGCTTTCGTCGTTAAGAATAAAAAATGTTGCTATACAAATTGCTCCATCTTTTAAAACTCGATGAATCTGTTTTAAATAATTATCTACATCAGCAGGAATCATATGACTAAATACTGAAAATAAAAAAACTAAATCAAAATCGCATTCATTGTATGGAAAAACAAAATTTCTTGCTTCATTAGATGTCTTTAAATTGTATAAATCATTTTTTAAGTCAATGTGAATGAATTTAAAATTTGGAAAAGTTTTATTTATTCTACTATTACACCAATCAATTCCTGATTTAACAATATCAAATCCTTCGTATGATCCTTCATTACTTAGATATTTTGTTAATGGAACAGCTAATCGACCAATACCACATCCAACATCTAACACTCTGTTATGTGGCATTAATTCTCCTTGATTAATTAACAAATTAAGTAATCGTTGACCTTGTAACTTAAAATCACCACTACCTATGAAAATTTTACCTTTAGGTGGAGTTAATTTATCTTCTTTACCAGTTATCCTGTTTTTTATATCAAAAGGCAAGTAATATATTCTTCTTAGTAAAAATCTTATTGATGGAGGGAAAAAATAGTATATAGTTCTCTTATTCATTACAATAGCTTATTAATTGTTGCAGACTCAATATTTTCCTGCTTTATTAATTCTTCGCCTTTGTATTTTAAAAGCAATTGAACCACTGCTAAAACGTCTTTTTCGCAATATGTAACAACTCGTTGAAGATCTTTATCTTTCCAGTAAACTTCAGCAACCATACTTCCATCAATATCATCTTTTGGCGTTGGAATATTAAAAATATGAGTTAATAAATTTAAAGAAGTGTATTTTTTATAATCACCAAATTTCCAAAGATCCATTGTATCTAAAAACATTACTTCCCAGGGTTTTTTACCGGCAATATCTAAAATTTTGGGGAGTTTTATTCCGTTGATCAACATTCTGCGAGCCATATAAGGAAAGTCGAACTCTTTACCATTGTGAGCACACAACTGCAAATCAGAATTTGATGTATGATATTTTTGAAGCATTTCTGAAAATTCCTTTAATAATATGTACTCATCATCACCGAAAAAAGACTTTAGCCTGAATGTTCTGTTAGTACCTTTCTTAACAGAAATACCAACCGAGATACAAATTATTTTCCCAAACTCTGAATATATACCTGCTCTCTGGTAAACATCTGAAGCAGATTGTTCTTCATCTCTGAAATAAGTTGATTTTTTATCCCAGAATTGTTTAAATTCCTGTGGAACTTCATCAAAATCAGAATACTGTGGAACAGTTTCTATATCGAGAAATAAAATATTTTCTATATTGATTTTGTCTAACATATATTATTTGCCTAATTTAAGGTTCTTTTCAATAATGGAAGTTAAAAGATCAATACCTACTTTATTATTTCCGCCTTGAGGTATTATAACATCGGCGTATCGTTTAGTTGGCTCAATAAATTGCAGGTGCATTGGTTTAACAGTTTTTTCGTATCTTTCTAAAACTTTATTTACAGATCGCCCCCTTTCAACTAAATCACGATTAATTACCCGCATTAAGCGGTCATCATTATCAGCATCAACAAATACTTTTATATCCATTAGGTTTCGTAGTTGTGTATTTTGGAGTATTAAAATTCCTTCAATGATAACAACCTTTCTAGGTTTTACAGTAATGGTTTCTTCAGATCTGGTGCATGTTAAATACGAATAAATTGGTTGTTGTATTTCTTTGCCCGCTTTAAGCATTTTAATGTGTTCAGTCAACAGTTTGAATTCTAATGATCCGGGATGGTCAAAATTCATTTCCTGGCGTACTTCCAATGGCAGATGGCTATTATCTTTGTAATATGAATCTTGTGTAATAATCGCGACTTCATCCTTTGGTAAACCTTCAATAACTTTTTTTACTACCGTCGTTTTTCCCGATCCTGTTCCACCTGCAATACCAATAATAAAAGACATATCAATAAAAATTTAATAACTTTAAGCAATATTTTGGTATGAAGATAATATAAATTTACACAAAAATTGTAACACATGATCCGACATATTATCATGTTTAAGTTTACTGATGTAAAAAATAATGTTGACAGATTAGAAAAAGCTGAAAAAATGAAAATTGCTTTTAGTCCGTTGAAATCAGAAATTGAGATTGTTCAATCGTACGAATTTGGAATTAATTCGAGAAAAACTGACTATTCCT
The DNA here is from genome assembly GCA_030600625.1 of Bacteroidales bacterium. The sequence goes on along the minus strand of JAUVLS010000218.1, from coordinate 1,344 downwards.
ACGATGTAATTATTATATCTGAATACAAAACATGGAAGGATTTAGATACATACATTAAGCATCCTGAACATCAGAAAGCAATTATTTTATGTAAAGACATAACAAAAGAAAAAGCAGTTGTAGATTACGAATTTTAAAAATATTAAAATGAAAAAGTTATATCCATTAAAATTTAAGCCGATATTAAAAGAAAAAATCTGGGGTGGACAAAATCTAAAGTCATCATTAAATAAGAATATACCCGCAGGTAAAAAGATTGGTGAAAGCTGGGAACTATCCGGGGTTGAAAATAATGTTTCTGTTGTTGAAAATGGATTTTTGGCAGAAAACGAACTTGATGACCTGATTGAGATATATATGGGTGATTTAGTTGGTGATAAAGTTTATGATCAATTTGGAATAAATTTCCCTTTACTTATAAAATTTATTGATGCTAATGATGTACTGTCTATTCAGGTTCATCCGGATGATGAATTAGCAAAACAAAGACATAATTCAAATGGCAAAACGGAAATGTGGTATATAGTTAATGCCAAAAAAGATGCCGAATTAATTTCCGGCTTTAATCATGAAATGGATAAAAATCAATATTTGAATCATTTAAAAAACAATGAATTACCAAAGATTTTAAACTACGAAAAAGTAACAGCAGGTGATATTTATAACATTCCGGCAGGGAGAGTTCATGCCATAGGTGCAGGAATTGTTTTAGCCGAAATACAACAAAGCTCAGATATTACTTATCGTATTTTTGACTGGAACAGAAAAGATGATAAAGGAAATTACAGGGAATTACATACTGATGAAGCCCTTGATGCAATTGACTATAAGGTTTATGATAATTATAAAACTGAATACAAATCAGTAAAAAATCAAACTTCCCAGATATTATCCAATAAATATTTTGAGACTAATATTTTAGATTTCAACAATACTATTGAGAAAAATTATAACCAGGTCGATTCGTTTGTGATATACATGTGTCTCGAAGGTGAATTTGAAATAGGATATTACGAATCAGAAAAGATTACTATTGAAAAAGGTGAAACCGTTTTAATTCCGGCAGTAATAGAACATTTAATTTTAAATCCTATTGTTGAAAGTAAGCTAATAGAAGTTTATATACCTGGAAAAGCAAAGAAATAAGATACTGAACATATCACTTCAATAAAGACTAACGGTTTGAATATGAAAAGTAGGCAATTTCAAAGCCTGAAACTTTCAAATTACAAGAAAGTTAAATTGGACTACAAGCCTTGATATTATTAACATTTCGCCTGTTTTTATATACATTGTATGATGCATTGTTGTGCCTAGTTACTTTTCAATTAACCAATAGAAAGA
>JAUVLS010000045.1 GCA_030600625.1 Bacteroidales bacterium | reverse complement strand
ATTCGTTTAAATAAGCAAAATGTATTTGATGATTTTATTGCAGCATCAGAATATTTAATTAATGAACAATACACTTCGCCTAAAAAACTTACTATTCGTGGAGGTTCAAATGGAGGATTATTAATTGGAGCAGTAATAAATCAACGTCCTGATTTATATAAGGTGGCGTTTCCTGAAGTGGGAGTAATGGATATGCTTCGATTCCATTTGTTTACAATAGGCTGGGCGTGGGTTGATGAATATGGTTCTAGCGATAATGCTATTCAGTTTGAAAACCTGTATAATTATTCACCTTTGCACAATATTAAAGATGATATTGATTATCCTGCTGTAATGGTGATTACTGCTGATCATGACGATAGAGTTGTTCCAGCGCATTCATTTAAATATATTGCAACATTGCAGGAAAAATATGATGGAAGAAACCCTGTTCTAATAAGGATTCAAACAAAGGCAGGTCATAGTGCAGGAAAACCAATAAGTGTTAGAATTGAAGAAGCTGCAGATAAATGGTCTTTTGCTTTTTATAATATGGGAGAAACACCAATTTATAAAGATTAATTAAAAATTGTTTATAAAAAAATATCACTTTTATAAACTAGAACTGCTTTGAAGTTTATCTTTGAAGCAGTTTTTTACAACAATTATAAGTGGATTTAAATTATATTGTAATAGAGGGAAATATAGGGGCAGGTAAAACTACTTTGTCAAAGATGATTGCCAAAGAGTTTAATGCTAAACTTATATTAGAGCAGTTTGCTGACAATCCTTTTCTTCCAAAATTTTATAAAGAACCGGATAAATATTCCTTTCAACTTGAATTATCTTTTCTTGCTGAACGCTATCAACAATTAAATAAGGAATTAACCTCTAGAGATTTATTCAGGCCTTTTACCGTTGCCGATTACTATTTTATGAAATCTTTAATTTTTGCCCAGGCAACACTAAAAGAAGATGAATATAATCTTTACCGTCAGATATTCAACATTATATATAAGTCGATACCAAAACCGGATCTATATGTTTATTTACACGTAGACGTTAAAAATCTTGCAAAAAACATAGCAAAGCGAGGTAGAGATTATGAAAAAGGCATTAGCGAAGATTATTTAGCTAAGTTACAGGAAGGTTATTTCGACTTCTTTAAGCAGCAAAACGATATTTCCTATTTGGTAATAGACTCAAACAATATGGATTTTGTTGAAAATCAGGAAGATTACGCAAAAGTAAAAGAACTTATTTTTAAGAATGATTATCCGATAGGAATAAACAGAATAACGATATAAGTCCTTATACAATAAATATTTTGCAGCTTTTTTTTTTTTATTACCAAAACATTATATAAGTTTGTAGTTCAAGAAAAATTTGAACTAGCAATTTTAAAAACAAATAACTTAATCAAACTATGAAAAGAATTAATTATTTAGCGTCTTTCTTATTTTCTGCAGTTATTTTAAGTAGCTGCGGCGGATTAGATAAAATGAAAGAAGAAGCTTCAAATCTTCAGTACAGTGTTACTCCTAAAGTTCTTGAAATGCATGCTGGCAAAGTAAAGTATGAAATTAAAGGAGATGTTCCTGCTGAATGGTTCAACAAAAAAGCTATTGTTGAATTTACTCCGGTATACAAGTATGAAGGAGAAGAAGAAGTTCTGGAATCAAAAACATATCAAGGAGAAAGTGTAGAAGCAAATAATAAGGTAATTGGTTTTGAAACTGGTGGCCCTATAGAATTCGCAGGTGAATTCGAGTATAAGGAAGCGATGAGAATTGGCGACCTTGAAATTAGAGGTGCAGCAACAATTAAGGATAAATCTTTAGATTTAGTTGCTTACAAATTAGCTGATGGTGTAATTTCTACTCCATTATTAGTAATGGTAGATCCAATGGCAATTGCTGCAAAAGACAACTTCCAAAGAATTGTTTCAGAAACTAAAGAAGCTGATATTCATTATGTAATACAGCAGTCAAATGTTCGTAAATCTGAATTAAAGGCAGAAGATATTGCTGCTCTTGAAGAGTTTGTAAAAGCTGCTAACGAAGCTGCTAATGAGGAATTCAAAGGAATTGAAATTTCTTCATATGCTTCACCTGACGGACCAGAAAAATTAAACGAAAGATTATCAGAACAAAGAAAAAAATCTGCTGATAAGTATTTAGCAAAAGTAATTGGAAAAGCAAAAGTTAGCAAAGAAGATGCTGAAACATTATACAGCTTAAAATCTACTTCTGAAGACTGGGATGGATTTAAAGGTTTAGTTGAAGCTTCAACTATTGAAGACAAAGATTTAATCTTACGTGTTCTTTCTATGTATTCAGATCCTGTTGTTCGTGAAAAAGAAATTAAAAATATTTCTGCTACTTACAAAGTATTAGCTGATGATATTTTACCTCAGTTAAGAAGATCTGAAATTTTAGTTAAAGTTGATAGAGTAGGTTATTCTGACTCGATAATTCTTGATTACGCAGTTAACAATCCTGATACATTAAATATAGAAGAATTATTATATGCTGGCAAATTAGTTGAAGATTTAGAAACTAAAGTTGCTATTTATATAAGTATAACTAAAAAAGATTCAAGTTGTTACAGAGCATTTAATAACTTAGGATATGTATATATTCTACAAGAAAACTTAGCTGATGCTAAAGTTGCTTTGGAAAAAGCTATCGAACTTAAAGAAGGTGATGCTATTATTACTAATAACTTAGGAGTTATAGCTCTTAAGGAAGGTGATAAAGAAACAGCTAAAACTCATTTCTTAAATGCAACTGATGCAGGTAATGCTGTTGATTATAACTTAGGTATTATTAATATTATGGATGGTGAGTACGAAGCTGCTGTTAACTACTTCCAGAACCATAAATCTTTTAACACTGCATTAGCAATGTTATTAGCTGGTAAAAACGATTCAGCTAACAAAACTATCGATGTAGTTGAAGAAGAAAATCCATTGAATTATTACTTAAAAGCTGTTATCAATGCAAGAATTGGTGACGAAGGTGCTGTTATGAATAATTTAACAACAGCTGTTGAAAAAGACGCCGATCTTAAACAAATGGCAAAAACTGACTTAGAATTCAGAATGTATTTTGAAAACGAAACTTTCAAAACTATCGTTGAATAAATAATTAGATATAATAAAATGAAAAGCGGTTCATCCCGATAATTCTCGGGTGAACCGCTTTTTTTACATCTTTAAGTTAAGATTATAATATTGAGACCTAACAGGTTTTCAAAACCTGTTAGGTCTTTTTAGTTTATATAGATTTTATTTTTCTGAAAAACTCCCAGAGAACGATTCCGGCACTAACAGAAATGTTAAATGAATGTTTTGTTCCGTATTGTGGTATTTCAATGGAGAAATTGCTTAAATTAACAATTTCTTGTTGAACTCCTTTTACTTCGTTACCAAAAATAACTGCATATTTCTTATTCTTTTCAATTTTGAAGTTTTGAAGCATTATGGCTTTTTCTGTTTGCTCTATAGATACAATAATATAACCTTCATCTTTTAATTTATTTACCGCATCAATTGTGCTTTCGGCATATTCCCAATTAACCGATTCTGTGGCGCCTAAGGCTGTTTTATGAATATCTTTATGAGGAGGTTTGGCTGTAATTCCACACAATATTATTTTTTCAATTAAAAATGCATCTGATGTTCTGAAAACACTCCCAATATTATTTAAACTTCGAATATTATCAAGCACTACTACAAGAGGAGTTTTTCCAGATTTTTTGAATTCTTCAATACTTAATCTGTTTAATTCACTATTCTTTAATTTTCGCATTTTTATTACGAATTAATTTATAATCGAAAAATTGGTTAAATGTATAAAAAAACAATAATTTCGTGGTATTAATTTTCAATGTAAAATATTTTATATGAACATACACGAATATCAGGCAAAAAGCATATTAAAACAATTTGGTGTTGCAGTTCCGGAAGGAGTTGTTATTGAAAATGCCGAAAAGGCAACTGAAGTTGCAAAGCAAATACAGGAAGAAACAGGTATGGATACCTGGGCAGTTAAGGCTCAGATTCATGCAGGTGGAAGAGGTAAAGGTGGAGGAGTAAAAATTGCAAAATCATTAGAAGATGTTAAAAAATATGCTTTTGATATTATCGGAATGAATCTGGTAACACACCAAACAGGCCCTGAAGGAAAAAAAGTGAATAAGGTGCTTGTAGAGCAGGGAATTTATTATCCCGGAGAAAGCGATGTTGAGGAATTTTATGTAAGTGTATTGTTAAACAGAGACACAGGTAGAAATATTATTATGTATTCGACCGAAGGAGGTATGGATATTGAAACTGTTGCTGAAAAAACACCACATTTAATTTATAAAGAGGAAATAGACCCCAAAGTTGGAATTCAGGCATATCAGGCACGAAAAGTTGCATTCAATTTAGGATTAAGTGGGAATGCTTTTAAACAAATGGTAAAGTTTGTTATGGCTTTATATTCTGCCTATGAAAAAAGTGATGCTTCTATGTTTGAGATTAATCCTGTATTTAAAACATCGGATAATAAAATTTTTGCAGCAGATGCAAAAGTTAATATCGATGATAATGCATTATACCGGCATCCGGAATATGAAGAAATGAGAGATATCTCAGAAGAAGATCCGAATGAACTGGAAGCAGGAAAATATAACCTGAATTTTGTTAAGCTTGATGGAAATGTAGGTTGTATGGTTAATGGCGCTGGTTTAGCAATGGCAACTATGGATATTATAAAACTAGCGGGTGGCGATCCTGCAAACTTCTTAGATGTTGGAGGTTCTGCTAATGCTGAAACAGTTGAAGCTGGTTTTAGAATTATTTTAAAAGATCCAAATGTGAAAGCTATTCTAATAAATATATTTGGAGGAATAGTTCGTTGCGATAGGGTTGCCCAGGGTGTTATAGATGCTTATAAGGCCATTGGATCAATTAATATTCCGGTTATTGTACGACTTCAGGGAACAAATGCTAAAGAAGGGAAGCAGCTAATTGATGCTTCGGAATTAAAAGTATATTCTGCTATTACACTTCAGGAAGCTGCTGATTTAGTAAAGGATTTAGTTTAGCGTTATATTATACAAAATGAAAAAGGATGTTATTTTAAACATCCTTTCTTATTTTTACCATTTTACAGGTTTCCTTTGTATTGGCATGGTCATGCATCGTGCCCCACCACCACCACGTGGCAATTCTGATCCTTCAAGAGTAATAACGTACTTTTTATATGTCATTGGATCAATCTTACCTTTTATTATATCTTTGGCTCTTAAAATTTCAAAACCATTTTTATTCATTTCCTCAATTGTATAAACATTTCGCTCGTATCCAATTATTTTACCGGGACCAACAGCAAAAAAGTTAGCTCCACTATGCCATTGTTCGCGTTCCTGTACCCAAGGGTCTTTAGTCCCTCCGCATAATACAGGGTTCAAATCCATTCCTAAATTTTTTAGTGATTTTAAAAGATTTTCTTCTTCTTTAATTGAAGTTACTTTGCCATTTTCAATAGTAATATGAATGGTCTGGAACCTATTGGTTTGTAAAATTAATGGTTCATAAACCATACAGGTATCAACATCAAGAAAAGTAAATACCATATCGAGATGTATAAATGATTCTGGTTTATATGGTAATTCCTGGATTAAAATATGACGGCTTTTTTCTTTTTGTTCTAACAGCCTTTCTAATATAAAGTCAATCCCTTGTGGAGTTGTTCGTGTACCTGTTCCAATACATAAAATATCATCACGTGCAACTAAAACATCACCTCCTTCAATTGAGGTATTTGAATTGTAATTCGGGCTATTTAACGGATTAACAGTTTTGGTAACAAATAATTCATGATAATCGAAAATAGCTTCCATAATTAACGATTCGCGTTCACGTACATTACTTGCCATTCGCCCTATTAATACATCATCAAGTACCGACATCGCTGCATCACGCGTAAAAAAGAAATTATGTAAAGGCCTTAATGAATATCTTTCTTTATTAAGGTATTTAGTTAAGGTATTTTTTTCTTCAATAACTCCTTCGATAAGTTGTCTGGCAAGTTCTTTTGGATCCAGTGATTTAAGGTATTCATCCAAATTGCACTTTTCTTCGTATTGACATATTTTATGTAAAAGAGTATCTTTGACTTTCTTATTAGTAAGAATATCAGCAAGTAAGTCTTTAACCTGGAAGGTCCTCGTTAATTTATCCAAAACTCCGATAAACTGAGAATATTCTTTTTTCGCTACAGAAAGATTTAAAATATCGCTATAAAGAGCTCTTTCTGCATTTTTTGGCGTCATATTTTCTACTTCGCTTCCGGGAGTATGAAGTATAACACCTTCTAATTCACCAATCTCAGATCTTACGTTAATATTAATTTTTCCTGCCATTTTGTATATTTTTTAAAGAGCATGTAAAATTATGAATTGTTATTCAAATTATTCAACAAAAGCAAGTTAATAATTTCTTAAATGTTATTAAGCATTTACAATATTATTGCAATTAGAAACGGGACAAGAATAGTTAAAACAACTCCGCTAAAGACTGAAATTATTGCATAATCAGATCCAATATATTTTGTAATTACGGGAAGTGTTGTGTCCATTGCAGTAGCGCCACCTGATGAGATAGGTGCAAGTTTTCCAAAATATCGTGCAAATACAGGAGTTAGTAACAAAGTGATAATTTCACGCGTTATATTCGACAACAATGCAATAACACCTAACATATCACCGGAAACCTCTGAAATCAGAACACTTGACAAACTGTAATATCCGAATCCGGAGCCAACTGCAAGAGAGTCAATCAGGCTTAAATTATCTTGTAATAAGGCAAAAACAGATACACCAATATATGTTCCTGTAATTACCGATAACGGAACAAGAAGTATTTTAAAGTTAACAGACCTTATTAAGTTTAATGTTTTTTTATTGCTGCCAATTCCAATTCCAACTAAAAACATTAGTAAATATAAAGCATACATACTATAATCATTTTGTAAAAAATGCTCAGGTAAAAGATCGTATATGCCAGTAAACAATCCAATAACAAAGAATAATAATATAATTATGCTACCTTTCATTCTTTTTAAAAAATAATATATAAGTTAACCATGAAACCAAAACACTGCCAAGTACAGCAAAAACAGTAATCATAATAGATTGATAACCAATTTTGTCGAAATTATTCAGGATTTCTTCGTTAGTGCCTACTGATAATCCTAATAAAAACAAAAGTAAGTATATTGCCCAATTTGTTAATTCAGATGTTATTTTTAAGATTTTCTCCTTTTTATGTAAAAACCATCCGATCAGAATTCCAAAAGTCATTAGGACTAATACTATTATCATTTTTCTTTATTTGATTTAAAAGATAAGATATGAATTGTTACAGCAATTGCTATTACCAAAAGTAATATTTTGATAATTAATTTATCAATAATCATAATTATAGTAGCTAAAATAGCTATCCATAATAATGATAATGCGGATATTTTAGATTTTTTCGATATTGTTTTATGAAGCAAATAGTTTTGCAGATGTTCACCGAGATATTTATGATTCATTAGCCAGTTATAAAGCCTTTTAGAACTTTTCATAAATAAAGCTGCTGATAAAAGAAGAAACGGGGTAGTTGGCAGCAATGGTAGAAATATTCCTACAATTCCCAGAGATAAAGAAATTAAACCAAGCGAAGCCAGAAGGTATTTAACAAGTCGGTTTGAAGGTTGTTTTATTACTTTAGGCACTTATTAACTGTTTTTATATGTAATTATAATTTTATGCGAAAATAGATAACTACTTGCTATTTACAATAAAAGATGATGGAATGTTTAATTTAATTTGAAAATCCGCATCTTTTGGACCTGGTTATGTTTGTTTGGCTACGCTTTAATCTTCTGGAACGTTGGAATAATGGAACGATGTTCTTATCAAGGAAGTTTACAAACTCCAATATTCCAGTATTCCATAAATCCAGTATCGTTTTTTTTAGAGCCCTTTGGGCTCATATTAAAGCCAACTTCTTAGAGGGTGGATTCTTTACTTATTTGTCAAGATAATGATCTAATTTCCCAAGTAGTTTGTCTTTTTTAATAGGCTTAGCAATAAAGTCGGTACACCCTGCTTTCTTAGCTTCTTGTTGATCGGCAGGCATTGCATAAGCTGTAAATGTAATTATTGGAATTTTTTTATTGAATTTGCGGATTTCACGGGTTGCATCTAAACCATTAAGTTTAGGCATTTTAATATCTAATAATATCAGGTCAATTTCTTTTAGCTCTTTGCATTTATTAATTGCATCTTTCCCGTTTTGAACATGAATAATATTTACATTGGTTTTTTGTAGAACCAGTTTAATCATCTCAATATTACTTTTTTCATCTTCAGCAATTAAAATAGTTTT
>JAUVLS010000145.1 GCA_030600625.1 Bacteroidales bacterium | reverse complement strand
TTTGTATTCCTTTTCAAATGCTGTTCCTTTTATAATCTGCAATTGATGAAACTTTACAGTATCGAGTGGGAGAGAAGAGATTAGTTTTACTTGGTTTACAATATCATCTTTCGTTTCACCGGGTAATCCAAAAATAAAATGAGCCCCGGTTTTTATTCCGTATTGTTTTGTTTTTTTCAATGCTTCAACTGATTCTTCAAATGTATGCCCGCGATTAATCCTTTTAAGTGTTTCGTTATTGCACGATTCAATTCCATATTCAATTATAACATAATATTTCTCAGAAAGCTCCCTGAAATATTCCAGTTTTTCATCATCAATACAATCAGGACGGGTGCCTATTACGAGACCTGCAATTTCGGGAATGCTTAGTGCTTCATTGTAAATCTTTTTCAGTTTGTCAAGTGGAGCATAAGTGTTTGAATATGCCTGGAAATATGCTAGAAATTTGTTAGCCCTCCTGTATCGTTTTTCATGGAATTCAATCCCTTCATTTATTTGTTGTGTAATCGATTTGTCAGGTGTACAATACGAAGGATTAAAAGCATCGTTATTACAATAAGAGCATCCTCCAATTCCTTTCGATCCATCACGGTTAGGACAGGTAAAACCTGCATCAATGGTTACTTTTTGCACACGCTCACCAAATGTTCGTTTAAAGTAATTGCTGTATGCGTTAAATCGTCTGTTGTGCTTCCAAATGTATTCGGTCATTGTGATTTTATTTTTCATTTTATTTGGCGAAGTCAGAGACTTCGCTGAGCTTTTTACTTGTAACTAAAGCTGTTGATTTGTGTTAAGCGTAGTCTCTGACTACGTTTGATAAATGTAGTAGTCTCATGACTCCTGTTATATATTAAGAATAAGTTTTCCATGGTAAATCAATTAATATAATATCCAAAAAACTATCCATGTCAGCATAATTTCGGGCACTTGAATATAAGTAATTTTCAGGTTTTTCAACAATCCCTGATTTCACAGGATTATTGTGAATATATTGAACTTTCTCACTTATGAAATTAGGAGTTCTTAATTCTATTGCATGATTTTCATGAGTCCAAAATTGATAATTTTCATTTCTTGAATGTTTTGATGCTGCAAATTTGAACAGATTTAGCATCCATTCTTTTCTGCTTTCATTACCTGTTTTTATATTTTCTATGATTATTCTACTTGTATATTTTTTAAAATCTCTGATAGTATCACTTAATTTTCCTTCCGAACTATTTACAATTATGTGAACATGATTTGACATTATAACATAAGCAAATACTTGCAAGTCTTTATTTTCCTGACAATATTTTAAATTTTCTATTATTATATCCCTATATATTGGACGTGTAAATATATCTATCCAGTTTATTACCTGAAATGTAAGGTAATATAATCCTTCTTGATTTTTTATTTGATAACCTGTTGACATATTAAAATTATTTCTTTATTATTTTTGTAGTTTAGAAACTACATTTTAAATTCGACGAAGTCAGAGACTTCGCCTAGCTTTTTGTTTATAGTTTAAAACTAATAAGCTTACTATTTATGTTAAGCGAAGTCTCTGACTTCGCTTGATAAATGCAGTAGTCTTTTAACTTATGGCGACTTTTCTTATTAACTCTAAATCAACATACCACAAGTAACCTTCCACTTGTTTATTTCCCATTTTCTTCAAAATCTCCATATAAGATTCTACCTGCTTATGATGCTTCTCTTCTTCCTGTTCTCCGAATTTGTAATCGATCACAATTATTTTATTATTATTACTTATAACTCTGTCAGGTCGTGCTGTTTTTCCGTTTGTTAAAATAATTTCAGCTTCGGTTTTTATTTGCCATTCATCACTAAACCAGCTTTTTATTTGTTCGTTTTTAAATGTTTCTTCAATTTTTTGTTTGATATCCGGTTTTTCGTCCGGTGATATTTTTCCATCAAAAATAAGTTTATCTATGGCTTGCAAAACATCTTTTTCTGTTTTAATATTTTCAAAAATTTCGTGCATTACTTTTCCGTGATTTACCTTTTCGAAAGGGGCATTTTCCTGTCCGGTAAAGAAGGAATTATCGTGCAATTTCAGTCGGAGTTTATTTTTAATATCAAATGATTCAAACTGATTAATTTCAAATTCATCAGGTAAATCCTTTTTAACATCCTTAACTTTTTTTAACTCTCCAAATTCAAATGAAGTTGTTTGTGTATTCCAATGGTCTGAAAAATCAATTAGGTTTTTATCTGTAGGATAGTTTTTGTAGTTCTGGTAAGTGAAGAACAATAAATTACCAACGTTAGTTATTTTTTTTGCCTTATCTTTTAAAGGAGAAAAACAAAAAAGGTTCTCTTTAACCCGCGTAAACGCAACATAAAGTAGATTTAAGTTATCTACGTATGCATGCAATTTTTCTTTTAAATAATCAGGTTTAAATACTGTATTTGAAAGTTTTCCTGAATATTTTACAGGAATTAAGTCCAGATGATCAAAAGGTTCTGCATCCGTTTTGCACCATAAAATATTAGTTTGATTCGATTTGTGATCAATATCCCAGTTGCAGAATGGAATAATCACATTTTTAAATTCCAGTCCTTTAGAGCTATGAATAGTTAAAATTCGAATTGCATCCTGATTTTCCGATACCGATAAGGTTTTCTTATTTCCTGTTTCTTCCCACCAGTTAATAAAAGTATGAATATCAGAGGCTGATTTTTTACTGAAATCGAGCACGATATCCAGGAATGCATTTAAATAGGGAAGTTCTTCCTTTATTTCATTTAGCCTGAATAACCTTATAATTCGATCGGTTAATTCATAAACCGGAAGTTGCTTTATTTGATCTAAGGATTCAATAAATTCTTTTGGAAATAGTTTTTTCAGCCATTCTTCCTGTTCTTCTTTTGTATGATTTCTTAACAGTTCATGAAGTTCATAGTTCGATAATTCATCTGATTTTAAATAACAATTATACTCGTGTGCTATAAATGATAAGTTTATATCGTCGTTTGAATCAAGAATATACTCCAGAATTGATATAATAAATTTTACTAATGAAGAGTTTGCAATAAATAACGAATCATTCGATATGAAATCAAATTTATATTTTGTTTCCGATTGATTTTTATATTCAATTAGCGTATTGGCTATATCCTGACCTTCTTTTTTTCTATTAACTAATATTGCAATATCGTTTAAGTGATGTCCTTTTTCCTGTAAATCTTCTATTATTCCGGGTAATCTTAATTTTACTTCATCTTTCCACGAATCATATTCCTTTTCCGATAAAAATGTATGATTTATATATCCATCCTCTTTACTATTATTCTCCGGAATATTCTGAAATACATCCTGATAAGCATCTGTAATTTTAGTTTTATAAGGATTATCCAAATTTTCAGATTCAGTAAACTCACCATTGAAATTTTGCTGAAGTACTTGTGATGAATAACAGAAAACCGAATTGTTAAAATCGATGATGTTTTTCCTGCTTCGCCAATTGGTGTTTAGTGCTTGTATTTCAGGGTTAAATTGTATGAAATCATTTTGTACTTCATCCGAAAGAATTTTCCAGTCGCTGTTACGCCAACGATAAATTGATTGTTTTATATCGCCAACCAAAAGGTTCTTGCTCCCCTGTGCAAGACTGTTGTTAATAAGTGGTTTGAAATTGTGCCATTGTGTTTTTGATGTATCCTGAAACTCATCAATCATAAAATGCTTATAAATGTTGCCGGTTTTTTCATAAATAAAAGGAGAATCGTTATTGTCTATAATGATTTGAAGAAGTTGTGCCGAATCAGAAATCAAAAATATATTCTGTTCTTCACAATATTCTCTAAGTTTTCCGGAAATATCAGTCAAAATTCCAAGTGTGCGAATAAATTTTAAAATTTCAACCGACGAATAGTACTTAATGCAATTTTTTTCGTAAAAATTAACTGCTTCAACAAGCAAGTTGAACAAACCATTGTTTAGTACATTTTCAATAATATCTTTCTTTGGGCTTTTATTTGTGAGCCATTCATCAAAGCTTTCAGTTCCCTTTAATGTTCTTGTTTTAGGCTCAAAATCATTATTATGAATGATTTTATTAAAATAATTTGGGACACTTGACTTACCCCATTTAAAATCTTCAATTACTAAACCATTAGAATCTATTAAGTCTAAAGCTTCTGTTCCAATTTTTACTAATGTATTTTCAAACTCCGATCTGATTTCCTGTAAATTTTTAATATAATTTTTCAGAAAATCCTTATCGCTCATTTTTTTGATGAGTTGTTGATCAAATGCTTTGTACTCTTCTTTAAAAATTTCCCGGGCAAGGTTCTTAATATCATCTTTAAAATCCCATTTATTTCCCTGTTCAATTTTATCAGATGCTAAATTAGAAAGCCATTCACGTAATTCAGTATTTTCGTCTAAATCAAGCAATAAATTATCAATAACTTTTAATAAAATATCATTTTGATTTAATTCTATTGAGTATCCGGGTTGAATGCCAACTTCGCGGGTAAATGAGCGAATAATTTTTTGAAAAAATTTATCGATTGTACTAACCGAAAATTTTGAGAAATCATGAAGTAGTAAAGATAAAATCTTATTTGCTTTGAGTTTTATTTCGACTTCCGATAATTTATATTCGTTTTTAAGTTCTCCCAGATAATCGGATTTTAATCCTTTGGCTAGTTTGTTAAGTTCGCTCAGAATTCTGTTTTTCATTTCGGCTGTAGCCTTATTGGTAAAAGTAACAGCGAGTATTCTTCGGTAATTTTCAGGATATTTGAATAGTAGTTTTAAATACTCTTCGGTAAGTTTAAAAGTTTTACCCGATCCTGCAGATGCTTTATATATTGTCAGTTGAGACATTGTTTGTTTTTAATTCTATTATAAAATTAA
>JAUVLS010000235.1 GCA_030600625.1 Bacteroidales bacterium | reverse complement strand
GGAAGAAGCACCAGATGTTAATTGACCTTGAATTTTATTACAAGCTTTTGCAATCCATTTTGGTGCAGCTATATATCCAATTCGCCATCCGGTCATTGCATATCCTTTAGATACACCATTAATAATAATTACTTTATCGCGAATAAATTCGAACTGTGCAATACTTTCATGTTTCCCCGCAAAATTAATATGCTCGTAAATTTCATCAGATAAAATAAACATATCTACTCCGCTATTTGCTACTACCTCAGCTATAGCTTTTAACTCACTTTTTGAATACAAGCTACCTGAAGGGTTTGAAGGCGAACATAGAAACATTGCCTTTGTTTTTGGGGTAATGGCATTTTTTAATTGCTCAGGAGTAATTTTAAAATCAGAATCAATTGAAGTTTCAATAATCACATTTTTACCCTCGGCAAGTTTAACAAGCTCAACATAACTAACCCAGTATGGTGCAGGAACTATCACCTCATCGCCTTTATTAACTAAAGATAAAATTACGTTAGCTAAAGAATGTTTTGCACCATTTGAAACAATAATCTGATCCGTTTTATATTCAAGGTTGTTTTCTCTTTTTAATTTTCCGGAAATTGCTTTTAACAACTGTGGATATCCGGGTACAGGCGAATAATGACTATAATTATCATTAATTGCCTTAATCGCAGCTTCTTTTATATGCTGTGGTGTATTAAAATCAGGCTCTCCAACACTTAAATTAATAACGTCAATACCCTGGGCCTGCAAATCACGGCTTTTCTGACTCATCTCAAGAGTTTGAGAAATAGCCAGACTTGATACTCTTTGCGAAACATTTTCCATAATTCAAGAAATTAAAAAAGGTTAATGTACCTACATCAACCAATATATTTTATTTTTTTTAAATTTGATCTAAACTAATAGTTTAAAACCTTTTTCTTTACAATGTAAAGATAAAATAAATAAAGGTATTAATTTGTGTTGTAAAACAATATCATATAAATTGCAACTAAAATAATCAAGATCAATAACATGAGCGAAGTATTAGAAATCCTAAAATATACTATACCTGCATTAATTGTATTAATAGCAACAGTATTAATCATTAAGCAGATGGTTAAAAACGATCAGCATAAAAGAAATTATGAGATAGTTTCAAAAAATCAGCAAATAATAACTCCCGTTCGATTACAAGCATACGAACGATTGACTTTGTTGCTTGAAAGATTATCACCGGAATCGTTGATAATACGTGTTAGTAAGCCTAATATGACAGCAAAACAATTACAATCTGAACTTTTAAGTACCATACGATCTGAATTTGATCATAATGTATCGCAACAAATATATGTAACACCGCAAGTATGGGAAATTATTAAAAATTCAAGAGCAAAATTAACCCAATTAATAAACAGAGCAACCAGCAGGGTAAAACCCGATTCGCCGGCACTGGCTTTGAGCAAACTTATTCTTGAAGATTTAATGGTTCAGGATAAGTCGCCAACCAGTTTAGCTTTAGAGGCGTTAAAAAATGAAATAAAACTGCTTTATTAAATTTTATCGCGGATCAAGATAAATAATAAATCCTGTAGTTAACATGAAAGCTTTATTTTTGGGCTTATCCAAATCTTGTTCGGGCCAAAATGCTTCATAATTAAAATTATATCTCAATTCAGCTGAACCGTTATCTAAATTTATAAACCCTTGGGTATATCTGAAATCAAGGAAGATATCTATCAAATTGTTATATCGTCCCTGCACTCCTAAACCTGCTATAATTCCGGCATCGAACTTATTAAGATTTGGTAAAATATTTTCATTAATCGATTGGGTTATATAATCATCACCAATAATTATTTCATAAGTACCTTTGGTTTTAGCAGCAACTAAATACGAAGCATAACCACCTGCATAAATGTATATTTCAGGATCTGAAGTAAAATTGAATTTGAAATAAACAGGTAAACTTGCATAATGCAAATTCATTTCCATATCGTGATTTACAAACTTACCTCCTTTCGGCTCATAATTCAATTCAGCTCGAACCGACAACATAGGATGTAAATAAAAAGCTCCCGTAACACCAATTTGCGGTACTATATTTTTTGCATACTGATCAATAGCTTCATCACCGGTAATGGTTGATAAAAGCACACCTCCTTTTAATCCTATAGTTGGAGTTTTTGTAACATTATGTGAAAATTTCCGTGGATCTCTGGGATTTTGAGAATATAAAGTACGGTATTGAGTCAAAATTATTAACCCAATAATAAATATTAATACTTTATATTTTGATTTCATTTTAGCTTTTTAATATCTTAAATCCGCAGCAAATCACCCAATAAACTAATAGTCACGGGGTGACTTGACAAGAAAAGATGTACATAACAGCCTTTATATCATTTAGTCACCCTGTGACTATCAGATTTAAAGTAATACTAAATTACATAAAATAAACAATAAAAAAAGCCTGTCAAGTATTTGACAGGCAAGTAAAAACAAATATCATGCAATTATTTTATAATATCAACGCTTCGTTTTACAAATTTTGTTAAGTCTTCTCCCTTTAACATATTGTTTGCAAGAAGCGCTAAATCAATCAGTTGCTTGACATATTTATTTTCTGAACCGTATTTATTTAATACATCTTTTTTCTTATTTTTTAGCTCTTCAATTTTCTTATCAACATCAGTTAATTTATCTTTATCGGCCTGGTTAATTTCTTCTTCTTTCTTACCTTCTTTTGTTTTTTCTAATGCAGTTTTTTCTTCTTCAACAGGTTTTAACTCTTCTAAAATTTTTGTTATTTTAGCTCCAACCTTTTTTTCTTTTTGTTCAATAATTTTTTCAATTAAGCGATGATTCGAATTTAAAACCATATTATAGCTGTCAGGTAGTTCTCCATAAAAATTCATTCCACCACCACCCATTGCTGCCATATCTTTCATTCGTCGCATAAATTCAGACTGTGTTACCATAATTGGATCATCTGTCTCTTTTAGGTTTTCAAACGAAACGGTAAATGTTGCGACTGTTGGTAACTGGCTTTCGAATATATGAGTTAATTGATCTTTTTCTTCTGCCGAAAGTTTTGATTCCTCTGTATCCTCTTTTTTAATTAATTTATCAACTACGTCAGAATCAACGCGTAAGAATCTTGAATTACTTAACTTTGGCTCAATATGATTAATAAAATGTGTATCCAACTGACCATCCATTATTAACACATCGTAACCTTTTGCTTTGGCATTTTCGATAAATGTATATTGTTTTTCCTGATCGGTAGCATATAAATAAATCAGATTTTTATCTTTATCGGTTTGATTCTCTTTAATAATTTTCTCGTATTCTTCGAAAGTAAAATACTTGCCATCTGTATTTTTAAGCAAAGTAAATTTTTGA